>CAKUQA010000206.1 GCA_934675225.1 uncultured Candidatus Melainabacteria bacterium
GGCAAATTGCTATTGCGATAGAATCAACAGTATCATCAAGTTTTGGGAGACTTTCCACTCCAAGGGATAATTTAACCATTTGTTCAACTTCTTTTTTATCTGCCCGTCCATAACCGGTTAAAACTTGTTTAACTTCCATTGGAGTGTATTCATAAATAGGAATTTTGTGTTTTTCTAAAGCAGTTAAAATTACTCCTCTCGCATGAGCAACAGGCATAACGGTTGTTCTGTTGCGAAAGAAAAATAACTTTTCAATAGCAGCACAATCTGGTTGATATTTATCAATAATAGTATTCATATCTTTCCAAATTTCCAACAATCGGGATGACTCTTTTGAATTTTTTTGAGTTTGAATAGAACCAGAATGTAATAAAACAGAGTTTTCTCCATCAAATTCAACTAAAGAATATCCAACAATCCCAATTCCTGGGTCAATACCTAAAATCTTCATAAAAACTACTATAGCAAATTATTCAAAAATTTTCAATTCCTGTTTTACCAACAAAAACCTATATATTATGCATATTATCGAAAATTTCTTTTCTTTGAACCCAAATTTCCATTCCAAGTTCTTCGCTAGTTTTAGTCAAAGCTTCTTTTATTTCTTTAAAAGAATATTTCGATTTTTCAATATTACACAACATAAACATTACAAAATGTCCCTGCATAAGAGTTTGTTTTATGTCCTCAATATTAACTTCATATTGAGCCAATACTGTTGAAACTTTAGCAACAATACCAACTTTATCTACACCTGAAACTGTTATGATAATTTGTTGATCTGACATGAAACTTCTTCCTCCTCATCAATTTCTGCAGGAACTTCTGCAGGTTTTAGCCAATCTCTGTTAATCCATTTGCCAATTTGGTGAATTCTGCAATATTCTGCCAAATCCTTTTTAATTTCAGGAGCTAAAATATACATAGCAATAATATTTGGAATTGACATTGCAATCATCATAGCATCGGTGATGTTTATAACTGAAGTTACGTTTAAAACAGAACCGATTAAAATAAATGCGCAGTATATAAATTGGAATGTAAGTGTTCTTTTTCTACCTTCTCCAAACAAGAAATTCCAAGACTTTTGTCCATAATACGCCCAACTGATAATTGTAGATAAAGCATATAGTAAAACAATACCTGCTAAGAGAGTTGGGAAGAAAGGCATAACCGATGAAATTGCATCTGAAGTCATTTCAATACCTGATGTATGACCGGCATGAGTTTTATATACACCTGTGATTACAATTGCAAATGCTGTTAATGTACACATAAAGCCTGTTAAAAATGGGTCTAACAATGCTACAAAGCCTTGTGATAAAGGTTCGTCTGTTTTTACCGTTGCATATACAATTGGAGCTGAACCTGTACCTGCTTCGTTTGATTGAACAGATCTTCTTAACCCCATAATCATAGCGACAAACATTCCGCCATATATTGATTCAGGCTTAAATGCTTCTTTAACAATAATCCAAGCAGCATGTGGAACCAATTTTATATTGCAAATAATTACTGCCATAGCTGCGAACAGATATATGAAAATTTTTAATGGCACAATTTTTTCAGTTACTTTAACGATATTTTTAATACCGCCAATAACAATCAAACCTACAACAATTGCCATTCCTAAACCAATTACCCAATGGAAGTTGTGCATAAATCCGTTTTCACCACCGCAAACATTAACGAACTGATTTGCAGCTTGGTTAATTTGAATCATATTACCGCCTGTAATACCTCCGCAAATACATAAAATTGCAAACATTACAGATAAAGGTTGACCTAACCATCTCATCTTTTTACGAGTTAATCCATGTGCCATATAGTGCATTGGTCCACCTGAAATAGAACCGTCAAGGTTAAATCTTCTGTATTTTACGGCTAAAGAAGCTTCTACGAATTTTAAAGACATTCCTAAAAGTGCTCCAACAATAATCCAAAAAGCAGCTCCGGGGCCACCCATAGAAATTGCAATTGCAACTCCCGCAATACTTCCTAAACCGATTGTACCTGATAATGCTGTCATTAGAGCTTGGAATGCTGAAGTTTCACCAGAACCGTCACCACTTGCTTTTTTAGGTTTGCATACAACTTCAATTGCATGTTTAAATCCCCAAATAGCAATACCTCTTAAATAGAATGTGAAAAATATACCTGCAAACAAAATCCAAAATATAATAATTGGAACATCGGCTCCAAAAACATGAACCGGATGGAATATTATTGCAGCAATAGCATCGGAGACCGGTGCAACATTTTTATCCATAAATGCATCAATACTAAATGCATTAGCTTGTTGAATACTAAATAAAAGTGTCAAAAGTACGATTAAAAATTTGTTCATTAATTTTTTCCTTTCGGTTCTAAGGTTATTCGGCTACTGTCCAAAAAGGGGAAATCACCAACCCAGCTTTATACTACCAAAAACATGCCTACATGATGTCAAATCTTTACATAATCTTTAAAATTTGTTGCAAATATCTTTCCGCACACAAGGCGGATGTGTAGTTCTTTATTGTGCTAAAACTATTGATATGCAAGGTTTTTAGCTTTTCAGCTTGCAGGTTTTTTATATTAAGAAGTGTTTCTTTTACATTTTCAGAATTTGGTAATGTTAAAAAACCATTTTCATTATTTTTTATAATTCCATCAATCCCGTCATCTTTTGTGCAGACTACAATACAGCCTGATGCCATGGCTTCTAAATAAACCATGCCAAATGTTTCGCCAACGCTAGGCAAAATAAAAACATCGCTTTCGCGCATTTTATTAAGAACATCTTCATTGGAAAGACGACCGGTAAATTTTACATTTTTATCAAGTTTTTCTAAGTTTTTGCGTTCATTCCCGTCTCCAATTACAGTTAAATCAAAGCTTTTCAGCCCTTTACATGCTTTAATTACTTTGTCAATGTTTTTTCTTTTTTTGAAATTTGCGCAAGTAAGAACTTTAAGAGGTTCATTGGTGTAGTGGCCAAATCTATTGGTAACAGGTGTTTTTATGATAAATTTTTCGTCAATTCCTGATGGCGCAACAAATGTTTTTTCTTTAAATTCTGGGTATAATTTTAGTAATTTATTTTTTAATACGAATGATCTGCAGGCAATTGCTTTAGCGTTTTTCAAAGCTTTTTCTAATCTCTTTTTAAAATGAAACTTATATAACGGTTTGGTCAATACTTCGATATCAGAATTATGAACTCCTGCAACAAATGGAATTCCTAACTTATCGGCAAATAAAATTCCGGACGGCATGTGCGCAATAACAATGTCGTAAAATTTTTCTTTTTTGTATTGTGCTAATTTTCCAAACTTATCTGCTTGGAATAATTTGTTTTTTATATTAAACCAAAATGGAGTCCAATAGTTTATATTAAAAATATTTTCATATTTCCCTGTTTTATAATAGGGTTTATTTCTTAAAAAAGAATTAAAAATGAAATTTGGTTTTATAACATCAACCTTATGTCCTGCTTTTTCCCACTCTTGAACAAAGTTTAGTAATGTTTTTGGAGTCGTTTTTTCACTATTTTTAATTGGATATAAGTCCGTAATAAAAAGAATATTCATAGTTTGATTATAGCGAAATTTTCGTATATTGTAAACGTTTTTTGTTTTGTATAGAATTTTTTTTGCGAAAGAGGATTTAGTTATGGAACATGATTATAAATTTTATTTGGATAAAGGGATATCAGAAACAAATGAGGGAAAATTTGATGAGGCCTTGC
>CAKUQA010000207.1 GCA_934675225.1 uncultured Candidatus Melainabacteria bacterium
CTTTTAGCCTAACAATATAATCTTCAATTAGTGTAGAAGATATAGGGTCTAAACCTGCTGTTGGTTCATCATATAAAATTGTTTTTGGAGCTGTAACTATAGCTCTTGCAAAACTTACACGTTTTTGCATCCCTCCGGACAATTCTGATGGGTATTTATTTTCAATTCCTTTAAGTCCCACCAATTCGAGTTTTTCTGATACAATATTTCTTATTTCTTTTTCTGTGTATTTGTTTCTCAAATCTTTTCTTTCGTGTAATGCGAATGCTATATTGTCTGCAACGGTTAAAGAGTCAAATAATGCAGAGTATTGAAAAACCATAGCAATATCGCCTTCTGAAGTGATAATTTCTCCGCTATCAGGTTTTAATAAACCACAAATAAGTTTCAATATAGTACTTTTCCCTGAACCTGAAAACCCTACAACTGCAAGAGTTTCTCCGTCTTGTACCTTGAATGAAATATTGTCTATAACACGTCTTTCATCAAATGTTTTTATTAAATTTTTAACTTCTATACTCATAGTGTTTATTCTACCTCTTTAAAAGAAAAAAGCTATAGCAAAAATCATATCCCATATTACAATTGCAACAAAAGACCATACAACTGCTTTATTGGTTGCTTCGCCTACTCCTTTGGCGCCACCTTTTGCATAATATCCGCAAGAGCAACTTATTAAAGAAATTGTGGCTCCAAAAAATAAAGCTTTAAGTAAGCAAACTCCCAAATCTTTCATATATATTCCGAGCCATGCAGAATCAAAAAATGCTCTGTAACCGAGCCCGGATGTCAAATGAGCCGTAACAGCTCCTGCCACAACTCCGACTAAGGAGGCTACAACAACTACCGGAGGCATCATTAGTGTACCTGCAATTACTCTTGGAACAAAAAGATATTTTATAGGGTTGACTTTTAGAACATCAATTGCATCAATTTGTTCTGTAACACGCATTGTTGCTATTTCTGAGGCTAATGATGAGCCAATCATTGATATAATAGCAAAACCGGACATAATAACTCCAACTTCTCGAACGATAAGCATTGTCATTAATAGCCCGACGAAGTTTCCGCCACCTTGTTTAACCATTTCAAGAGCAACTTGAGATGCAACAATGATTGATGTCATTCCAACAATTGAAAGAGTTATAGGTAAAGAAGTAATTCCAAATCTGTAACTTTGTTCAATTACTTCTTTAAAATTTATTTCACCCTTAATAATAAATTTTAATGTTTCTAACCCGTTTAGAGCAATTTTCCCTAATGTATCCAGAAAACTATAGAATTCTGTAAACATTCCTGTTGCTATTTTATATGTTGCTGATTGTTTATAATATTTTTTTAAACTGCTCATTTTGTTATTATACAAAAAATTTAATTATTGTGCAATTTTTGTAATAAAAAGGCTCTTTTTATAAGAGCCTTTTTGTTTTTTTTAGTATCTTTCAAGATATCTGTCAATTTCCCATTTAGAAACATAAGTTCTGAATGAATCCCACTCTTTCTTTTTCGCAGACAAGAATTCATTAAATATATGATCTCCTAAAGCGGCTCTTGAAACAAGAGATTTGTCAAAAATATCAAGCGCTTCTGCTAAACTTCCGGGTAAAGAGTCTATTCTTTGTTTTTTACGTTCTTTAGTTGTTAATTTATATATATTGCTTTCTACGGGAGCAGGAGGGTCAATTTTATTTCTAACTCCATCAAGACAAGCTTCCAATATCGCTGCAAAAGCTAAATATGGGTTGCAAGAAGGATCCGGAGAACGTAATTCTACACGAGTTGAGCTTCCTCTTTTAGCAGGAACCCTTAGTAAAGCACTTCTGTTAGCTAATGACCAAGCTAAATATACAGGAGCTTCATAGCCGGGAACTAAACGTTTGAAACTGTTTACTGTTGGATTTAAAATTGCAGTAATACTTTTCACATGTTTAAGCATTCCCCCAATTGAGTATTTTGCGATATCTGATAATTGAAATTCTGCGTTTTCGTCATAAAAAGCATATTTACCATCTTTAAACAAAGATACGTTACAGTGCATTCCCGAACCGTTAATTCCATAAATCGGTTTTGGCATGAACGTTGCGTGTAAGTTGTGTCTTGCTGCAATTGCTTTTACTGCGACCTTAAATGTTGCAACGTTGTCTGCGGCAGTAAGAATATCTGCATATCTGAAATCAACTTCGTGTTGCCCGTCTGCAACTTCGTGATGAGATGCTTCAATATCAAATCCCATTTCTTGTAATGTTAAAACAATATCAGAGCGGACATCTTCTCCTAAATCTTCGGGACCTACATCATAATACCCTGCACTGTCTTGTGTTGTGGTTGTAACATTCCCGTCTTTGTCTTTTGAAAATAAGAAAAATTCTGCTTCAGGGCCAATATTCATAGAAAATCCCATTTTTTCAGCCTCTTTCATTAATCTTTTCAAGTTGCATCTTGGACAACCTTCAAAAGGTGTTCCATCTGCATTATAGATGTCACAAATTAATCTTGCCGAGTTTACTCCATCCTGACCACGCCAAGGTAAAATTTGGAATGAGTTTTTGTCAGGGTGGAAAAACATATCTGATGTTTCAATACTTCTAAATCCTTTTATGGAAGAACCATCAAGCATGATTTCATTATTTAATGCTTTCTCTATATGTTGTGAAGGAATGGTCATATTCTTCACTTGTCCGTTGATATCGACAAATTGTAGTTTAATAAACTTGATATTATAGTCTTTTATGAAGCCCTTAATATCTTCTTCCGTGAATTGTTTGTTGTCTAATCTCGTATGCATGAATTCTTTCATATAGACCTCTTTCTTCTAACTAATCTTTCCATGAATTACTATCTAATTAGAATACTTTTTTTAAAAAAGGTCAATACTTTTTATATTAAGATTAAGTAAAGACGGGTAATAAGGCTCTTTTGAAATAATGAGTGTTTTTCTAAAAATAGTGTTATATTTGTGAAAATTTGGGAATATGAATATTACAAAGGGAGTACAAGGGAATTTAGTTTAATAAAAACAAGTTTTTGATTGAATTTTTTATCATGCTTTCAATCTGTTATTCTTCTATATAAAGCCTTTACAGAACTTTGTAAACAAATGTAACGAAATACTCAGTATATAGCAATTATATAAAACAAAAATACTTTATTAATATGTAAGCGAAAGCTAAACAAATAAAAAAGATTTAAATAAACACGAGATATATATTTACACTACCTACTACACACTAACCTTCTACACACACGAGGAATTACGTAAAAGAATTCCGAACTCTATCTTTCAGATAGGGTTTTTTTTTATGGTTAATTCTGAACTTGATTCAGAGTCTATCAATTATGTTCTCTCCCTCAGTTAGGGAAAGTTAGAGAGGGTAAACTAACAATAATTAGACTAAATTAAGTAGAACGCGGGGAAAATTAGAAGTGTTGGAGATATGAAAGAAATGAACTTATCTGATAAGGTCTTTTCACTTTTCACTAAAGTCTTGTATGGCGGTGGTACATATCTCACCAATGTTAATCAATTGATAAGCTGGATTGTTTCGCATACGCTCACAATGACAGTAACTATAATGTTCTTGCTCCTTGAGGGAGAGCGGATTTGCGGACGGACGGAGTGCAACGAGTCCGGATAGCGGGCAGATTGAGTAAACTGTAACTGTGTTACATTTGCGGAACTCTGTGAGCGTGGAGCAAATCCAAGACAGAAGAAATTTCTTAGCGAAT
>CAKUQA010000208.1 GCA_934675225.1 uncultured Candidatus Melainabacteria bacterium
GTATTGGAGCACAAAGCCAAAAACCGTTCGCAATAGCTATAATCGGAGGATTATCTTTCGGAACAACCTTTACTTTATTCCTTATTCCGTTATTATATAAAATTACAGGGGAACATAAAAATGAAATTTCTTAAAATTTTTATAATATTTTGCTTAGCATTAACTTTAACGGGCTGTGGTTCCAAAAAAGAAGAGCAACACACCAATAAATTAATTACGTTAACAGAAGCTCAAGAAAAAAATGCCAAAATACAAACTGCACCATTACATGTCATGGATATTGAACTTCAAATTACAATTCCTGCACAATTTAAAGCAAGAAATCAGTCTATTGAGAGAATTTATTCTCCTATTGACGGGAAAATAACAAAAGTTTATGTAGAACCTGGGGCGCTACTAAAAGTCGGACAACCTATCGTTCAAATCAAATCAGACGAAATAAGTCAAATACAACTTGAATTCCTTGAAAAAATTCTTGATATAGATGCAAATGCAAACGAATTAAGAGCGCAATATAATTTATCACAACAAAATTACAATAGAGAAAAAACTCTATATAATGAAAAAATATCTTCAAGAGCAGATTACGAAGCAGCATTTGCCCAATTACGCAAAGATAAAGCCAATCTTGATGCTCTTAATCTTAAAAGAACCTCTTTAATAAATGTATATAAACAAAGACTTGCTGTATACGGCGGAAGTATAGATAATGTTCTAAAAACAAAACAAATTTACCCTTATATCACGATAAAAGCAACTAAAAACGGGGTTTTATTAGAAAGAAAAGTCAATCCGGATGAAATTGTTGAAAAAAATCGCGAGTTGTTTAATTTAGCAGATTTAAAAACAATTTGGCTTGTAGGTTACGCATTTGAAAAAGATTCTCCTTATTTACATCTTGGAGAAGCCGTAACAGGAACAATAGAAGA
The DNA here is from genome assembly GCA_934675225.1 of uncultured Candidatus Melainabacteria bacterium. GTDB lineage: Bacteria > Cyanobacteriota > Vampirovibrionia > Gastranaerophilales > Gastranaerophilaceae > Stercorousia. The sequence continues at coordinate 930 of CAKUQA010000208.1, forward strand.
AAGTACCGAGACAATAAACGGTGTACTATCTTATGTATCACCAATTCTTGATAACACTACCAAAACTCTTGAAGTTAGAGCTGATATTCCAAATAAAGATTTTAAAATCAAACCAAATATGTATGCAGAAATGTTTGTAAACACAGGAAGTGCGCATGTTTTAGCAATACCGACTGATGCTGTCGAAAAATTTGGGGATTACAATTTTGCATACGTAAAAGTTGCCCCTCATACTTATGAGGAACGAAAAGTTGAAACCGGAAAGAAAAACGATAAATATACAGAAATAATTTCAGGAGTCAAAGCAGGAGAAGAAGTAGTAACCAGAGGTTCTTTTGAACTTTTGGGAGAAAGCATAAAAAAACAAGAAGCTGAATAATATAAATAATTCAGTCATTTTAAGCAAAGCTAAGAATTTCCAGAATAACCAACCATCCAGTACCTTGAATATAAATTATATTTATAGTAACTTTTTATTGTTGCGGAAGTAATTCAGTGGTAGAATGCAACCTTCCCAAGGTTGACGTCGCGGGTTCGATCCCCGTCTTCCGCTCCATTTGTATATTGGAAAAGGAATACAAGGGAACATCCACGTTTTCCACTCCATATTTTTAATTTTAGGTTAGGGATATTATGAAAAATAAAAATTTTTGGATATTGGTTATTATCTTTGCAGTCGGAATTATTTTAAGAGTTTTATTTTTAGATAAATCTTGCGGTTTATCTTATGACGAACTTGTTTCGTACAAACAAGCCGCTCAACCAAATGTTATATCTACAATTTTTTATACTTTAAAAACAGATGTGCACATGCCTTTTTACCAAGTATTACTACACTGGTGGTGCAAAATTTTTAGTCTTTCCGATTTAGCATTCCGTTCATTCTCTGCTTTTTGCGGAATTTTATCTATAATCACAGCTTATTTTATTGGAAAAGAATTAAAAAACCATGTTGCACAATTTCTATGCCCTGCATTATTCGCGATTAACAGCTTTTTTATTTATTACTCACAAGAAGTTAGAATGTATTCTTTATTAATTTTATTAGCAACATTATCTGTGCTTTTCTTTTTAAGAATAAAAAACAGTACTTCTAATAAATGGAATTATTTTGGGCTTGCAGCGACCTGTTTTGCACTGATTAATACTTATACTATAGCTTTTATATACGTAACAGCACTGATTATAACTTTATTTGTATGTCTTGTAAAAAATAAACAGCCAATAAAATCTTTTGTTATCTCTATGGTAACGTTAGTTGTTTTGTGCTTCCCAACATTTTTGTTTATGCTTGCTAATCCGGCAAAATGGACATCTGAAATTAATGGCTATTATTGTGACTGGTCAAGCTTGTTTATTGTAATCCAAGATTTATTTTCACCGGTTCTTGAAAGTTTAGGTAATAACCCAATGCACTATATGCAAACCCTTTTTACAACTTTCTCATTAGTTAAACTTGGATTTATAGCTATTCCGGTTGCTATTGCATTATTTGGCATTTATACTGCCATAAAAAAGGATAAAACAACTTTAATCATACTTATTCCTTCTATAGTATTTTTACTTGCAGAAATTATTGCATTTCAAATCACAAACTTTAAAATTTTACCAAGATATACAGCTGTATCAATGCCGGCATTTTTAATTGCAACTGCTTACGGTTTTGCTTTAATATCTAAAAACAAACGATTAAATATTATACTTCCGACAATATTTATCTTATTAAATTTAGTCTATCTTACACTTAGTCCCAACGCAGCATACAAATTTCCGAGAGTAGGTTTCAAACCGCTGGCGACAGCAATTAATGCTTCTAACACAAATGATGGCGATATTGTACTAGTTTGGAACAGAAAAGAAGTTCTTGATAAATATTTAGATAAAAAGTTATTTGTTTTAAGTATTCTCAAAGATTTTGCATATAAATCAGAAACCATGCTTTTTCATGAACAAGAATTTAGCTCAATGCTAATTCCTCAAAGAAAAGAAATTTTGCAACCTTATTTTTCTGAAAACAAAATTCCAAATAACACATTAATAGTTATGAGCTACATAATAAATAACATGCAGCATGGACAAAAATTTATTATTACGGCATCTCCAAACTTTATATCTTATGACAAAGTAAAATTTAAAGAATTGGTAGAGAATAAAGAAGAATACAACACAACATCACTCAACGATCTACTTACAATAAAAAGTTTGACAGACATAAAAAATATTTGCGATTATAATCTTAAATTCATTGAAAAGAAAGACGCACCGCCATATACCGTGTTGATTTATACAAAATAATATTTACCATTTTTTGAAAATAAAAAATGCGGCAAATATTATAAATATAAATCCGACCAGATAATTCCACTTGAATTCTTCTTTTAAGTATAAGACTGAAAAGAAACTGAAAACTATAAGGGTTATGATTTCTTGGATAGTTTTAAGTTGTGCTGCAGAATATACATCACTGCCTATTCTATTGGCAGGAACCTGAAAACAGTATTCAAAAAATGCTATTCCCCAACTAATAAGAATTACTGCCCAGAGGACTGTAGATTTATGTTTCAAATGCCCATACCATGCAAAAGTCATGAATACATTAGAAATTGTTAGCATTAATATTGGAAGAAAATATTTGTACATTCCTTATTTTACCTCTTTTTACCTACTCAAATGATTATATACAAAAAATAAAAAGAAAGTCTTGACATTTAATTATTTTCTATATACAATAATAACTGTAGCTAGCCGACTTGGCTCAATGGTAGAGC
>CAKUQA010000209.1 GCA_934675225.1 uncultured Candidatus Melainabacteria bacterium
GAGTGTGAGTTCGACAAAAAGAATGAAAATCTTTAATTGTTGACATAAAACCGATGTCTTTTACGGTAAGAGCAAAATTTGAATTTTTAAAAGTACTACCATCATCACGTTTTATAACATCACTTGTTATACCTAATACTTCATCAGTGTAATGTTGGGTCATAGATTCAAAATGGTTGCTAATTTCTGCTAGTTTAGTTTTATTCATTTTAATATTTTGAATATTTAATTTGGCAGTAAATGCGGGTTGTTGTTGATTGTTTACTCGTGTAATCATAATATCTCCTATATTTCTTATGCTATTTAAAATACTGAGCAGAAAATTTTTTGCTAGTTTGCAAAATAATGTAAAAATTTCTTTTTCGTTTTTTAATCTAATTTTTTGCATAAACTTATTCCCTGTGGTAATATTAGTTCATCAAATAATGGAGTTAGTTTTATGCATACATTAACCAAAACTTATACAGGTGCTCAAATTCTTTTAAAAACATTAAACAAATTAGGAGTAACATCTGTTTTTGGCTATCCAGGTGGAATTGTTCTTAATGTATATGATGAATTAGGTAAACAAAGTGATATAAAGCACTATTTAGTTCGCCAAGAACAAGCTGCTGTTCATGCTGCAGAAGGTTATGCAAGAGTTTCTGGTAAGTGTGGTGTTGCTCTTGTAACATCCGGCCCTGGTGCAACAAATATTGTAACAGGGCTTGCAAATGCTTATTTGGATAGCTATCCGCTTGTTGTAATAACAGGTCAAGTATCTGCTGAATTCTTACATAAAGATGCATTTCAGGAAGTTGATATCATTGATATTACAAAATCGTGTACTAAAAAAGGTTTTCAAGTCAGTTCGGTTCAAAATTTAGAGAAAATTCTTATTGACGCTTTTAATACAGCTGTTAATGGGAGAAAAGGACCTGTCGTTGTTGATATAACAAAAAATGTTTTTTCTGAAAGTTTTGAGTATCAAGAAATGAATGTTGAAGCTGTAGAAAATAATTCAAATTTCGATGTTTCAGAAATTGTTTCGGCAATAAATAAATCTAAGAAACCGGTTTTGGTTGCCGGTGGTGGAATTATTCAAGCAGATGCCGCGAAAGAAGTTTTTGAAGTAGCAAAATTGTTAAATATCCCTGTTGTTTCTACAATGATGGGACTTGGAGCTTTTCCGCAAAATGAAAATAATTACTTCGGTATGATTGGAATTTTTGGACAATTTGCAGCAAATCAAGCAGTTAGAGAAAGTGATTTGGTTATTGCAATCGGAACTCGTTTTAACGATAGAATAACTTGTTGTTTTAAAAATGAAAATATATCGAAAAAACTTGTTCATATTGATATTGATAAAAATGAAATTTCTAAAATAATTCCGGCATCCTTTGGTGTTGTTGGTGATGCAAAAAATGTTTTGTCAAAATTAACAGAAGAACTAAAAAAGACTAATTATCCAAATTTTAATGACTGGTTAAAAGAAGCTAAAGAATTACAAAACCAAAATATAGCACCTCTAAAACGATCTGAAAAAATGCATTCTTTTGAGGTTTTGCAAGAAATTAATGATTGTATAAAAGATAAAAACTTGGTAATAACAACGGAAGTTGGGCAACATCAAGTTTGGGCTGCAAGGTATTTAGAATTTAATTCTCCTAATAAGTTTATCACTTCAGGAGGTTTAGGTACTATGGGGTTTGGCTTCCCTGCTGCAATAGGAGCTTGTGTTGCTAATGGAAATCCTGTTGTATGTGTTGCAGGAGATGGCTCTTTTCAAATGAATTTGCAAGAGCTTGCAACTTGTGTAGATTATAATTTACCTGTTAAAATATTTATTTTGGATAACAATTATCTTGGAATGGTTCGTCAATTTCAAGAAAAATTATGTAATGAAAGGTATTTTGGAACTAAAATTTTTAATCCAGATTTTATAAAGCTTGCAGAAAGTTATGGTATAAAAGCTACAAGAGTTGATAAAATAGAAGATATTAAAAATGCTATAGAAAAAGCATTTAAAACAGATGGACCTTATTTAATTGATTTTGTTGTCGAACCAAAGGAGCTGTTATAATTGGGCAATAAAAAACGACTTCTAATTTATATAGGAATATATTTTATAATAGTTTTGTTTGTTGTTTTAAAGATTACTTTTTTATTGATAGATAAAATAGCTGTAGTTTCTTTTAAAAAATTGTATTCTGCTTATTCTCAAGCTTTGATGACTACAGTTGATGAAATGGGTGGAGAAACAGGATGCTATTATAGTTCAAGTAAAAATTTCCCGTCAAAAATGTCAGGATGTGATACTTTTTATAAAATATTTGCAACAAATTTAAAAGTTACTAAGTATTGTAAAAATAATTCATTAGTTAAAGGTTGCTTACCAACATATCAAAGTTATTCACAAACTCCAAGTTGTGCAGGATTTTCTGAAAATATGATGAACAGATATAATCAAACTTTTGTTATGAACGATAAGACAAGTTTGACTATTTTTAATTTGCCTGCAAATCATCAAAATCCTTTGTTTGCCGTTGATAGTAATGGCTTGCTCTTTCCAAACAAAGCCGGATTTGATTTGTACAGTTTGGTAATTATGCGCAGTTCAAACGGGTACTATCATTTCCATCCGAATGTAACATATTGTTTACCTGTAGAGAGTAAAGGTATCCATAATTTACAGGATGTTTATAAATAATGACTGAATAATCTTATTGTCTTAATGTCTTAAAGCTTTGTTGTTTTGAATTTCATGTTTATGTTACAATCAGAATGATGAATTTAGATACAGCAATAGATACATTTTTATCTCCGATAGCCGATAAAATTTCAGGGATTATATTTAGCTCAGTGACTATTCATGGTGTCAGAATTGAATTTTTAGTCGCTTTGCTAATGATTGCTGCTTTTTATTTTACTTTTAGAACAAGATTTATTGGGATTTGGGGATTTAAACATGCTTTACAGTTAATTACCAAAAATTATGAACATAAAGAAATTCGTGTAAAAAAGAAAAAGGGAGAGGTTTCTTCTTTTCAGGCTTTGACGGCAACAATTTCGGCATCTGCAGGAATTGGAAATGTTGCTGGTTCTGCTGCGGCTGTTTCTATAGGTGGTCCCGGGGTAATTTTCTGGATGATTTTAGCCGGCTTTTTTTCAATGGCATTGAAGTTTGCAGAAGTATTACTTGGGTTGAAATTCAGAAAAGTTAATCCAGATGGAACTATTGCTGGAGGGCCTATGTATTACATTGAAGGCGCGTTAAAAAATAATAAATATATAGGCAAATTTGCTCCTTATCTTTCAAAAATTTATGCAATTTGTTGCGTTTTTGCGATGATTGGTGGTTGGAACTTGTTTCAAATAAATGCTATGACCACACAAATTACAGAAGTTACAGGTGGGCAAAATAGCTTTTTTGCAAATCAAAGCTGGCTATTAGGTTTAATTGTTGCTGTCATTACTTATTTTACAATAATTGGTGGGATTAAAGCTATTGGAAAATTTACTTCTAAAGTTACTCCGGTAATGTGTACATTGTATGTTTTAACTGCTTTTGCAGTGTGTTTATATAACATTGGTCATGTTCCTCATACCGTTATGATGATTATAAAAGAAGCTTTTGAACCAAGAGCTATGGCTGGAGGAATGTTTGCCTGTATGTTATGGGGATTTAGAC
>CAKUQA010000210.1 GCA_934675225.1 uncultured Candidatus Melainabacteria bacterium
TTTTTTATTGGGGTTGGGGCTATTATTTACTTTTTTAATATATAAATTATTACTATTTATTCCATTGACTCTCATAATAATACTAAGTCAAAACAAAATATTTTTTGCTAATAAGAAAAATATTTATCAAAATCAACATCATCAAAACTGCAAAGAAGTTTATAAACAGGATCTTCTTCATCCATTCTTTGAAAACTATAGTCATCAAACTTCCAATACTTCGGATTAATACCTTTTACACGAACAATACCTGCATCTTTTAAAATAGAAAGTTTTTTCTTTACAATATCAACCGGAAGTTCAACCATTTTTGCAAGTTCAACAGCCGTAACCCAGTTTTCAAAAGCACCTTTTTCAGGTGTCATAAACATAAGTTCCAGTCCAACTGTTTTTAAATCTTTATCTTCTGTTTCCGGTTCATAATCGTACATAATCACATTCTATCGTAAAAAAATACCTTCTGCTATCCTACTTACATATTATATTACGGCACATTTGCAAAAAACTTTAATTAAAAAGACAATAAGGCGTTAAGGCGATATGGCAATAAGGTTTTACAGTCATTGTGAGCGAATACGAAGAATCTGTTCCCTCTCCTAATTTAGGAGAGGCGGATTGTGAGCTGAGGGCGAACAGAATTGCAGAAGTGCAAGACTGTGCAGACCCGTTAAACGCGAACAATCAAGCAGGATAGGGTGAGGTCTTAAATTTATAAACCATGCGATATTTTGGCTCCGCCTCAATATGACAGAACTTTCTTCTCGCCCCTTTGGGGAGAGAATAGATTTTTATCGTCATTCTGAGGGCTTTGCCCGAAAGAATCCAGTTAATTAATTATTTATAATTGATGGTGTGGAAACCCGCCATACAAGACTAGATTGTTTACTCTCTCTAACTCTCCCTAACCGAGGGAGAGAATATTTCAGTAGTACCTTCCAAAAAGTCTTCCCTGATTAGGGAAGATTTAGATGGGTAATAATATAATAATAAAAATGGATATGGTGAAGTCTTAAAACTTTCCAGCCATGCGATGTTTCGGCTCCGCCTCAACATGACGAAACTTTTATTTAAATTTTCTCATCATTTTCATAGCTTTATTCATGGCATGTTTTCCAAGTTTACCATTAAAGCCACCAAGTCCGCCTAAATTTCCCATTTTACTCATATCAGGCATGCTCATTTTACCAAACATATTTTTCATATCAGACATGCCCTTCATCATCATGCGCATTTGCTCAAACTGTTTTATATATGAATTAATTTCAGCTAAATCCATACCACAACCTTTTGCAATACGTTTTTTTCGACTGGTATTTATCAAATCAGGATTTGAACGCTCTTGCGGAGTCATGCTTGAAATAAAAACTTCCATTTTCTTAAACTGTTTTTCGCCTTCGTGAGAAATTTTGTCTCTATCGTCTTTTCCGATATTAATTCCTAACATACCAAGCATATTCCCCATTGAGCCAAAAGCTTGCATTTGTTTTTGCATTTTTAGAAAATCATTGTAAGAAAAATTATTCTTACTCATTTTTTCTTCTAATTCAAGTGCTTGTTTTTCGTCAAAAACTTCTTGAGCACGCTCTACAAGAGAAACTATATCTCCCATACCTAAAATTCTTGTTGCCATGCGTTCAGGATAAAAATTTTCTAAAGCATTTAATTTTTCTCCGGTACCGGTTAATTTAATAGGTTTCCCCGTACAATATACAACACTTAATGCAGCACCGCCACGACTATCACCATCCAATTTTGTTAAAACTAAACCGGTTAATCCAAGCTGAGCATCAAAGTTTTCAGCAACATTAACAGCTTCCTGACCTGTCATAGAATCAATTACAAGCAATTTTTCCGTAGGATGAAAAATTCTATCAATCAATAATAATTCTGCCATCATGTCTGTATCAATTTGCAAACGCCCTGCTGTATCTAAAATTAGTGTATTAAATCCATTTTGATTTGCATAATCAATAGCTTCTCTAACAATTTGTTGAACATCCTTACAATCAGAAATTGTAAAAACATCATTATCAATTTCTTTACCCAAGGTTTGTAGTTGAGAAATAGCTGCAGGCCTATAAACGTCACAAGCTACTAAAAGAGGTTTGCGACCTTCATTTTTTAATTTGACTGCAAGTTTTGCAGAAGATGTAGTTTTACCGGAACCTTGTAAACCAAGCATCATAATCAAATTAGGATTACCCGAAAAATCAAGCGGTTTGTTTTCTTTACCCAAAAGTTCAATCAATTCATCATGAACAATTTTTATAAGTTGTTGAGACGGATTAACTCCTTCAAGAACCTTTTCTCCTTCTGCTTTATCCTTAATACTAGAAATAAAAGCTTTAACAACACGCAAATTTACGTCAGCATCCAAAAGAGCCCGTCTTATCTCTCTGAATGCATCTTGCATATTTTCTTGCGTAAGTTCTTTACCGCCGGTTTTATTTATTATTTCCCGTAACTTGTCACTCAAACTATCAAACATAGTTTGATTATATCACAAAATTTTTTAATAAAAATAAAAACATCATACGTTTTTACGATTTAATTTATAATTACATTTGATAGTATATAACCATACTCCTTAGAGAACTAAGATACACATATCCCTAATCAACAGCTATGCACTTCTTATGTACATAGCTTTTTTTTATGAAAATTTTTGATAAAAAAAAAGATGTCAGAAATTTTTCTAACACCTTTTTAATTTATAGTTTTTATAATACATTATTCATCCTGTGGGTGTTTAATCAATCCTGCAGTAGCAGCATACATAGCAGCTGAAATTTCTGCAGTTGATGAAAACGGCCCATAAGATTTTATAAATTTTGAAACATCAAATGTATTCATGTACCTTGCAACAGCAGTTTGAGACTCCTCTGTTAAATTTCCGATAAACAAAATATTTTTCAAATAATTTTGAGCTTTTTCTTCAACATCGGATTCTCCATAATCAGAAGAAGAAAATTGTGCAACATCTTTATCTTCTTTTTCTTTTGAAGAAACACCGTATTCTTTTGCTTTTTCAGAACTTTGTTCTTCTTGTGTTTCTTTTAATTCATCTTCTTCCTCAACTCCTTGAGCTGCTGATGTGTAAGCCTTTGATGATACTCCTGTAATTTCCATATACCTATCCTTTCTGCAAAACTACTTTTTTACATAATCGTATATCGGACACTTTATAAAAAAACTTTAGTTTTTTATAAAAAATATTAAGTTATAATAAAATCTGCTCAAAACATTACATAAAATAAAAAGACCAAATAGAATTCGGTCTTTATAATGTGTGAGTAAATGTGTGTAGTATATTTATAAGTAAGTAAACGTCTTTTTTTATTATGCAATTAATGTTTCTGTAAGTTGAGAAAAACCGGCAACAGTTTCTTCACTAAGAGATTTATTTAAATATTTTGCTAATTTTTCTTTGTCACATCCTTTTACATTTGTATAACTAGCTAAATGGGCAGCCATTACTACATCCGTATACCATTTAGCAAAATCAACATCTCTACTTGTTATTTTTTCGTTTTTCATATTATTACTCCATTTCTTTTATTATTTTATCATAATTTTATATTCTTTCATAGTATAGAAAAAGAAAAACTTTATTTTGCTTTTCTTTTTACAAATATTGCTGAATCATTACCATCAAAAGGTACTAA
>CAKUQA010000211.1 GCA_934675225.1 uncultured Candidatus Melainabacteria bacterium
GAATATTAGAAGTGTTGAAGATATGAAAGAAAGTAACTTATCTGGTAAGGTCTTTTCACTTCTCACTTTTCACTAAAGTTGCACTCTATATTCTTATTGCCCTATTGCTTTCCTTAACTCAAATAAACTTTTGCAATATCAATGTCATTTTGAGTAGTAATTTTTATGTTTTTGTAACTTCCGTTTAATATATAAACTGTTTGTCCTAATTCTTCCAACATACCTGCATCATCAGTAAAATTTTGTCCAAATAGTTTGAGATGTGCATTTTTTATTAAATCATATTTGAAAGCTTGGGGAGTTTGGGTGTTGTACAATTTAGAACGATCAATTGTTTGAATGATTTTCCCGTCTTGAACTTCTTTGATTGTGTCTATTGTTTTAGTCGCAACAGTTAATGCGTCTTTGGTAATAACTTCTTCAATTGCCGTATTTATTAAATCTGTTGAAACCATTGGTCTTGCGCCGTCATGGATTAGAACATAATCGCATTCATCAGCTTTTAGACCGTTAAAAACAGATTCTTGTCTGCTTGCTCCGCCTTCAATAATTTTTACTTTTAAGCTATTTTTAAAGATGTTTTTTAATTCGTCCATAATTGCAATATTGGCACAAATTATAATATTGTTTACATTCGCAGCTTCAAAAGCTTCTACAGTATATTTTATAACTTCTTTACCATTAATTTTTTCTAAAAGTTTATTTTTATTTCCAAAACGGGAAGAAGTTCCGCCAGCAGGGATTATTGCATTAACTTTAAATTTCATTCTTTACTCCTTAAAATGGTTAAATAGTTTGTTATCAATTTCTGAATAAAATTGATTATCCAGCATTATACCGATATCGCCGTTAAAAATTTCACCTATTACCGTGTAATTTGTTATTTGGGATAAAAATTCTTTAGGTACAGCTGCAACAAGTTGATAGTCTTCGCCTCCGTATAAAACAGTCTGCATATTGACGATTTTGTCATGCGGAATTTTGGTTGTATCTATTTTTACGGTAACGCCGCTTGCTTTGGCAATTTGTATTAAAGCATCTGCTAACCCATCAGATGTGTCCATCATAGCGTAATTTTCATGTATTTGTGTGGCAATAGATTTTGAAAATTCCCTTTGTGCAACAGGCATGAGGTGAGAGTTTATGAATTTTTCTTTTTCACATTTGGACAAATTTTTTCCAAAATCGCTTTGAAGTAATAATTTCAGACCGGTAGCACTATTTCCGTGTTCTCCTGAAACAATTACTTTGTACCCATTTTGTGCATTTGCTCTAGAGGAAATTTTTCTGTTAAGAGTTGCGCCTATTGCCGTTACGGAAATAAAAATTTTGTCACTTCCTGTTAAATCTCCGCCTACAATTTTTACATCTTGCGCTGCTTCTTTTGCGCCTTTATAGAATTCTTCAACAAACTTTTCATCGACATATTTTGGTAAAGATAAAGCAATTGTCAAGTATGTCGGCTTTGCTCCGGATGCACAAATATCACTTATATTAACCATTACAGATTTATATCCTAGTTGAAAAGGAGTTATCAGTGCCAGTTTAAAATGTACATCTTCAACAAGACTGTCTTGAGAGATAACAATTCCTAAATCTTTTAAATAAGCGCAATCGTCTCCGATATATTCGGAATTCAAAGTGGTTTTGATTATTTTTATCAGTTCTTTTTCGTTCATTATACGTCGTGATCAATTAATGAAATAAATTCTTCAACAAGAGCGGAATTCCATTTTTTGCCTGCATCTTGTTTAATTAGTTCGATTGCTTGTTTTGGAGTTAATTCTGCTCGATATGTTCTTGGTTCAGTAAGTGCAAAATATGCATCAACTATTAAGATAATTTGTGATGTCATAGGAATTTCTTCTCTTGAAATTTTTGAAGGATATCCAGAACCATCCCAGTTTTCATGGTGGTGCTCAATTATTGGGATAATATCTTGGATATAACTTATCGGTTTTAGAATTTCTTGTGCAGCAATCATAGGATGTTCTTTTATGTGATTTCTTTCTTCTTCTGTTAGAGGAGTTGTTTTTTGTAAAAGTTCAACAGGAAGCATTAAGTTTCCAATATCATATAAAAGAGTTGCTATTCGAAGTTTGTCAATATCTTCTTTGGATAAATCAAAACGTTTTGCCAAACTAACTGCAAGTTGTACTTTTGATTTCATAACACCGGAATGATGAAGTGGGTTATATGTTTGTGTAAGCATATCTGCAACAGTATACAGAGCTTCTTTGGGAACTTCATTATTTTGAAGTTTATTTTTAAGATTGTCTGTAATTTCAGTGTTAAGTGGGATATTATGTTTTGATAGGATATCCATAAATGTATTAACTGCAATTTCTTGCCAACTTGTTTCATTAATTGGTTTGGCAAGAGTTACTTGGTTACGCCCATTTCTTTTTGATTGGTACATAGCCTGATCCGTAAGCTCAAGAATATCTTCAATATTATCTGAATGCTCAAGGAATGTTGCAACACCTATACTTGCCGTAATATGTCCGATTGTGTCTAATTTCTCGTTTTCAAGAGCTTTACGAATTCTTTCTGCGGCAATCATAGCGCCGTTGGAGTCAACTCCAGGGAGCACTACATTAAATTCCTCTCCTCCCATACGAGCAGCTGTATCAATAGAACGAGCATTTTTCTTTAAAACGTTTGCAACTGTTTTTATTGCTAAATCGCCATAAGCGTGACCATATTTATCGTTGATTTGTTTAAGGTGATCCAAATCAAGTCCGATTACACTAAATGCTTGTTGTTGACGCATCGCACGTGTAACTTCTTTTTTTAGATATTCTTCAAAATATCTTCTGTTATACAAACCGGTAAGACTGTCGGTAACAGCTTGAGCTTTTACTTCTTCAAACAAGTCTGCAATTGTTATAGCCATTTCAATTTGTTGAGCAAAAATTGTTAAAAAGTCTGTCTCTCCGTTAGTCATTTCTTTTCTTGACGAGAATACGTTAAACCAGCCGTAGTGCGAGTTTCTTGAATATAATGGAACTGTAATTATTGATTTGCAAGGGTTTTCGTTATTTAATTCATCAATAATATCTTGAGAAACTTCCGGAATTACGCATTTTAAAGTTCCGCCAACATCAGTGGTTTGCATTATTTTATGTTCTTCTGCCGATTTTGCGTAAATACTGTCTTTGTTATAAATTAGTCTTTTGGCTTGAATTGGACCTTTGATAAGTTTGTCTACGTGTTTTATCGATGCATCATTTGATTGAGCCAAAACGCATAAATAAGTTCCGGCTTCGTCCTCGCATTTTTTTATAATATTACAATGCAGATAACCAAGTTCTCCTTGAATACTGTTTACGATAGTGTCAAGAACGCTTTGTAATGGGCGAGAAGCATTCATCATATCCCAAATATGTTGCAAAGTCAGCATTCTTTTATTTGCGATATTAAGTTCGTGGGTGCGTTCTTTAATTTCTTTTTCCAATTGAAGATTGCGCTCATATATTTCTAAATAGTCCTGTTTCCCGCTATAGATTGTGCTCTCTACTTCGGAAACTTGTTTATATATATCTTTTATTTTGTCAAAGAAATTCATATTAATTATTATACACTATGTTTGTAATTTTGTAGTACCTTGTTAACAATATTTATTATTTTGAGTTTTAT
>CAKUQA010000212.1 GCA_934675225.1 uncultured Candidatus Melainabacteria bacterium
ATGTTAAACACAAGGAGAATTTTTATGAAAGAGAATATCGTAAATGGATTAATCGTTTTACTTCTTATCATAATGTTAATTCAAGTTGCAACAAAAGCACCTGAAAACAGATATGAAGTTGTTACAAGCAGCAATATGTTGACAATTCTTGTTGACAAACAAACAGGCGAAACTTGGAGAAATTGCATTTGTAACGAAAAATCTAACGTTCCGGGATGTTGGGAAAAAATGGTTACACTTAACCCTGAAAACTTTAATAAACCAACCGGCGAAGCAAAAGCTATCAAAAAAATGATATCTTTACAAAAGAAACAAGCTAAACTTCAAGAAAAAATGAATAAAAACCAACCACCTCAACAAGCACCTCAAGGTCAAAACGAACCTTTAAGAATTGGTGGTTAATTAAATTTTTACATAAAGACTATGGCGAAATACTTTTTTCGCAATAGTTTTTATTTGCCTTATTGGGCAGGTCTAGATAAAGCTGAAAACATCGCAGGTTGGTAAAATGTTTAGGAGATTCTTCGCTTCGCTCAGAATGACGAAAATTATTGTCCTCTCGCCCCCATGGGGAGAGAGAGTAGGCGTTTGAGCAACGCGAATTACGCATACGAGAGAGGGGCTGAACTTGATCAGAGTCTATCAATTTCAGAGAGGGGTTTGTTTAATGATATTTTTATTGCCTTAATTGGTTGTCCTTCGCGGACGGCGGGAACTTTTTATGAAAAAAGTTCCACAAAACCATCCACACGCTTCATTCACTAATAACTAGTAAGTTCAATAAGAAAACAGTCAAACTCGCTTCGCTCAAACAATGACTGTTTTTGTCGTTTATTTCACTAACAAGTTATTGCTCATTTCGCTATCGTGGCATTATTAAAGCCCCTAACCCTAACCCTGTCTTGAATTTGCTCCACGCTCACAGAATTCCACAAAAGTGGCATCGCCACAGTTTGTTCCATCTGCTCGCTATCCGGACTCGTTGCACTCCGTCCGTACGCAAATTCGCTCTCCCACAAGGGGCGAGGGGAAGATTATAAGTGTTGGAGATATGAAAGAAAGTAACTTATCCGATAAGGTCTTTTCACGTTTCACTTCTCACTAAACCTTAACGTCTTAACGCCCTATTGCCTTATTACCTTTAAAAAATCTACCCAATACTACAAAATTACAATTACACTATACATTACCTGATTGTAGAATTAAAAACAATTTGGTTCTCCTTAGAATAAGTTTGAAACTTTAAGGAGGAAGAAATGTTTTATAACGTATTAAGCTTGAAAGAACTTGGCAAAACAGACAAACCTTTTGAAAAAGAAACTCTTATGGAACATGATGACAGTTGTTTGGCTGTTGTTTCTTTGAAAAAAGAAGAAATTATAGATACGCATACATCAAAATGTGATGCTGCCGTAATTGTTATAGACGGAGAAATAGAACTTCATTTTGATGCCGAAAAATTTAAAGTAGAAAAAGGTGAAATTTTAATGTTTAAAAAAGACGAACAACACAAAGTTGTAGCATTAAAAGATAGTCGCTTTTTATTGATAAAAATTTAAGTTTAAAAAAGTTGGGATAAATACTTCCCAACTTTTTTGTACTTTTTTATTTCTCTAATTAAGCTTTTTTAGAGCGAATTAACAATACAAGTGGAATAATTACAAAAGCTGCAATTCCAAAGTATCTGAATGTTTCTACATATCCCCACAAACTTGCTTGTTGCAAAAGCTGGTTATAAACCATACTTTCTGCCATGTGTGTTGCATTGGCTAAATCTGTGTTTGCCATAAAAGCAGATGCCATTGTTGTTATTTTTTGTATATAAGGATCACTTGCAAAATTTAAATGTCCTACCATCATTATTTGGTGTACTTGTGAAAATCTTGAAATCATTGTTGTTGCTACAGATGTACCGATTGCAGCACCAATGTTTTTTAATAAATTTTGTACACCTGCGGCGTTTGTTTGTTCATCATTGGTCAAAGTACTACAAGATAAATTCATCATAGGAACCATGGCCATAATCATTCCGAGCCCGAATACAAAGTTTGGAAGTGCAATATCAACGAGCGCTATATTTGTATTAATTTCTCCAAACATCAAACCTCCAATTCCAAGAATAATTAAACCTGCTATGATTAGAGGTTTGGTTCCTATTTTTGGAGTTAAAATGCCGCAAAGTATTGTTGCTAAAAGACAACCGCCACCTCTAGGTACCATTGAAAGTCCACTTAAGAATGAAGTATAACCCATCAATCTTTGTAACATAGATGGTAAAATTGCGGCAGAAGCCATCATTACACCCATCAATACTACAAGAACAATAGTTCCGAAGAAAAAGTTTCCATCTTTCATAATTGATAAATCTATAAGAGGTTTTTTCTTTTTAATTTGGATTGTAAAGAAAGCAACCATAGCCATCATAGATATTGCAAAGGTTTTGCAAATCCACGCTGCAGAAAACCAATCTGCATCATTACCTTTATCCAATACGATTTGTAAGGTCAAAAGCCAAATGCATAAGAAGAAAAATCCTGAATAGTCCATTGAAACATTTTTTTGTTTTTTAGCATAATCAGGGTCGAATACCAAACTTTTTGTCAGGTGGAATGCTGCTATACCAAATGGAACATTAATAAAATATATGAAAGGCCAAGACCAAGTTTCGGTTAACCAACCACCTAAGGCAGGTCCCATAATTGGTGCCATTACTACTCCAAGCCCGAATACAGCCATAGCTGCAGAGCGTTTTTCTTTTGGAAATATTTCAAAAATTATGGCTTGAGATATCGGCATAATTCCGCCACCGCCAATACCTTGTAAGATACGAGATAATAAAATCATTGGCATTGAAGTTGAAAGTCCGCATAAAATTGATGCTATAGTAAATATTGTTATACTTAACAGAAAATATGCTTTTCTTCCCATAAGTTTTGAAAAGAAGTCTACTGCCGGAATAATTACTCCGCTTGCGACCAAATAACTTGTAATAATCCATGTGGATTCATTGTGGCTTATTGAAAAACTTCCTGCCATATATGGTAGCGCTACGTTTGAAATCGTTTCATCCAAAGCGTACATAAATACAGATATCATTACCGGAATCATAACAATCCACGGATTGATATTTGGGTAGGTTTTATGTTGCATATTTTTTCTCTCCATTTATTCTTAAAAGAGCATGACTTTAGCTTGTGTCAATAGTTTTAAACCATGCTTTACAGGCATGCCCCTTGGGTTTTGTGTAATTGTAGGATAAATCCTTTTTAATAATATTAAATAATGAAAAAAATATTAAAGCAATAAAGCAAATTATGAAGAAATTTTAATCTCTGTTAACCTTGCCAAATAAAGATAAACCCAAAAATCAATCTTTCTAATTCCATTAATCTATTGCATTGTAAACTTTAAATGATGTATTATATTAATACGAATAAATAAATGAGTTTTGGAAAAATAAAAGGATTAAGTAATCTTGGAATAGCTTTATTTTTTAAACTTTTAATTTATAAAAGTGATTTTAAGTTACATATATATGTGTATCAAAGATATACTTTGATTAAAAATAATACTTTCCTTCGTACGTTGAGTGGTATATGTAAATACGTGTATATATATGAGTATATATG
>CAKUQA010000213.1 GCA_934675225.1 uncultured Candidatus Melainabacteria bacterium
ACCAAAGTGTGCTATGTTAACTATTTCCCCTCGCCCCTTGTGGGAGAGGGATAGGGTGAGGGGTAAAAAGATAGCCTTCACTCTTGCAGAGGTATTAATCACACTCGGTATTATAGGTGTAGTGGCGGCTATGACTATGCCGGCATTAATTCAAAATCATCGAAAAGTAGTCGTTGTTTCCAGATTGAAAAAAATATCATCAACGATTTCACAGGCTTATGCAAGTGCGACTAATGAAGCAGGTGGGATTTCTCCGAATGAAGATTGTGGTAACTGTTTACTCCCAAATAATCCTGATATTGCTTTAGAAGTTATAAATAAATATTATGTTCCGTATTTTAATAATGTAGTAGTTGAAAAAGGTACTAAGGGAGTATTTGTTTATTTTAATGATGACTCTGCTTTTTACTTTAGACGAACCACTTATGATCCTCAAAAAGAAAATTGGGCTTGGACTTATGTTGTGGCTTGTATTTCTCATAAGGCCTGTCGAAATTTGCCAGAAGAAAATTCCGGTTTAACTGTTGGTAAAAACGGATCTGTAAACGGAAAAGAAAGATTTCTATTATATTCAACCGGAAATGGACCTGATTATACTTGGAGAGTATCAACTCGAGACCAACTTGTTGAAGAATGTAAAAATTATACCGGAATTGAAGCCTGTACAGGTTTAATTATCGGTGACGGGTGGACTATTGCTAAAGATTATCCTATAAAATTGTAAGTTTCTGTCGGATAAAGGTATATTTGTATGGTTGAGATTAAATTAACAATAATTTTTCAATGTTTCGTTAATTCGCTCAACCATTTCTTCTTTCAAAAATCTTGGAGAGCAAATTTCACATTCTGTTCCATAGCGCATAATTCTTTTTAGAAGTTGTTCTAAATCTTCATTTTTATTCACAATAATGTGGCTGCCATCAGATTCTATTTTATCTAATCTTTCCCAGTCTCTTAATTTATAATTTTTTGCTAATCTGTTTTTTATTCTAAATACTACTGTGATCGGAATTGATGCAGCAGATGTTGAAATAGGTAGTTGCTTTATTGATTTAATGTTTTCTATTGGAATTTCATAAACTCTGTTACCACTATTGCCCATAACTTTTAAACAAATTTTTCTTTTGGTATATGTTTGTTCAATTGGAGAACAAATTAGATTTAATTCTTCACCTTTTTCAGTAGTAAATATGATTTCTAATTTTTGTTTATCTTGGCAATACTTTTGGCATTGTTTTACTTGTTCTACCATTTCGGAATGATAAAAAGTAAGGTGTAAATTTTTAGTGTTATTTGAAATTTGCTCAAGACTTTGAGCATTTTCGTCATAACGAATTTCTAGTTTTCTTAAAAATTCATTAAAATTGTTTTTATTTTTCCCTTCAGGAAGCATTTTTTCTGCTTCATTTAATATTTCAATACTTTTTACATCGTCAAGATTAAATTTTAATTTATATATCGGGCTAAGCATGTGATATTTGCCGTGCACTTTTTTTACTTTAATTCCAAATATTTTCAAAGCATTAAGATATTTGTTAAGAGTTACATGAGTATTTGAAGTTCCGTCATAATTCCCATCAGAAAACAGTTCCAATACTTTTTGGAATTCAACGTCTCCATCATAGAGCATTTTTATAAAAGTGAATAATTTTATACAGGCATCATTACATTTTTCAGTATATTTTTTAACCACAATAATACCCCGCTTTCATATCTTTTAATAGATTTACAAACTTTTCTTTAAAATCTTCGGGTTCCAGTATTTTGCATTTTGGCCCGAATTCAAGAATTCTTTGTTTGGCTAAAAATTCATTTGAGGTAGTCATTTCAACAATGATTTTGTTGTTTGTTTTTTCAATAATTTTTTCATTATCTTGCAAATCAATATTTCCTGAATTGCATATAAGTTGGTATTTTATTCTTATTTTTTGTAAATTTTCCGGAATTGTTTTTGTTATTTTTATTTCATCAATACTTTTTATTCTGCTTACTAAAAAACTTCCATATTGGCAATATTCAAGTCCGGTTCCGTATAAATAAACTTTTCCGTTAGAAATATCTATTTTGTCAGAAATTATTTCGATTTGTTTTAGACCAGAATTCGGAGAATTGTATGTTATTACAATTTGATCTTTTCTATTACATAAATCTATTAATCTTTTTAAGATGTCCTTGTTTATTTCTTTAAGAGGAGAATATTTTTGTAAATTAGCAACAAAAACTTCATTTTTAAGGTATTTACCAAGTTTTTCGAAGAAATTATCCATTGATAAAAGTTCATTTATATCAAGATTTTTGACTATGTTTTTATAGACATTTAGAACGCTTTTCTGTTCGTCGGCAGAAAGTTTGAGTTCGAAAGGATGTTCTGTTATATAGTATCTTGAAACTTTATCTTCACATTTAATTCTTTTAATTTCGCATCCTAATCTTTTTAGAGAATTCATGTAAACTCTCATTGTATCAATAGAAATTTTTTCTCTAAGATACGGATGGTTAAAAATATAGTTACTGATTTCTTCGTAAGATTTTGGACCTTCTGTTAGAAGATTAAATATTAACAAAGCTTTGTAACCTGTAAATGACATAAGATTATATGTTACTTTTTGATTTTTTATAAATTGTTTCATTTATTTCTCCTAATCACTTTAAATATACTATAAAACTTTGGTCATGTACAGAGTTTTATTATATTTTACGAAGAACTTTTTTTGTCAATCAAAAAATATTACATTTTTACGTAATTTCATTAAGAAAACTTCATTAAGATTTAAGAACTTGAATTTTTCTTTGTGCTATCAAGGGGCATGGTCAATTGTAAATTTTATTTTATATTTTTTTACTTGTCAATTTTTTTACTTAGATTTACATTAAAGAATGTGGAGGGGCTCAAAAGAGAGCAATAAATATAACCCCGAATGTATTGACTGGAGATAGTTTTAGAGAAAAAGAGGTGATGGCAAAAAAGATAGTTGGAAATCTTAGAGAAAAAGAGAAAAGTTTAATAAAAATGTAAAGTTTTGAACAATAGAAGTGCAGAAAGATTAGGGATTTTTTATTTATAAATTATTTGGGAACTAAAAAAGAGTTTATGGGGATGAGGAGATAGTTGAAATTTTATAAAGCTTGCGTTATCGCAAGCTTTTTTATATCATATATTTATGGAAGAATTGGAATCAAAACTTGTTATTGGGTTAATGTCTGGAACCTCTTGTGATAGTATTGATGCAGGATTGTGTGAAGTGCATCCTGACATGTCTGTAAAATTGATTTCGGGTATTAATTATAAATATCCCGAGCATATTAGAGCTAAGATTTTTCAATTATTTTCAGGAGATGCATCTATTAAAGATGTTTGTCAAATGAATTTCGCAATCGGACATTGTTTTGCGGATGCTTGTAAAGTTTTGATTTCAGAACATCAAAAACCTGATTTTATCGCAAGTCATGGACAAACTATTTATCATTTTCCAAAAGAGGATAAGCTTGATAATATTTCTTTAAAAAGTACGTTACAAATTGGAGAAAGTTCTGTTATTGCAAGAGAAACAGGTTGTATGACGTTCTCAAATTTTAGAGAAGCTGATATTGCAAATGGTGGAGAGGGT
>CAKUQA010000214.1 GCA_934675225.1 uncultured Candidatus Melainabacteria bacterium
ATTACAAAAAATGATAAAAATATTATTGAAATTATGCTTGCCCAAATTATATCAGTCATTTTTTATCACCTCGTCAATAATAAAATCTTTATAGAAAAAAGCCCTGTCTTTTAGGTAAAGTTCTTTTGATAATTCTTTTTCGTATTTAAAATTTTGAGGTAAAATTTTCGAAATACGTCTATCAACCATCATGTTCCAATAGCAAAATTTTGCACCAGTATTTGCACTTGATAACAATTCTCGCGAAACTTCCTTAAATAAATCTTCATCCATATATTCAAAAATATCAGATAAGTTAAATCCGTCAAATTTCATGTTGGAATTTTTTGCAACATTGTTTATTGTGCCTGTTTTGATTTCTAGTGCGTCAATATTTTGTTTGATTATATTGAAATTTTCTTCTTTAGCGTAGTGTGGAAGTGAATAATCAAAATTATTGAGCAAAATGTAATTTACATACGAATTATTCCAAGTTGGTACATCCCTCAATGCTCTATCAGCTCGTTCTTTTATGTTTTTTGAAATCATTGAAACATCAACGTATTTGAAAAATTCTTTATCACGTCCGAGCCTGCCCATAACAAACTTATTAAAGAAAACCTTAAACAACGCCTTAAATCGCCAATTGTTCCAAGTTTTGTCGTAAAACATTTTTTGTGCCTGAATAGATTTTGGTAAGAAAAGCTCTGTTAAATTCTTTTGATTATGAACGAGCGGCATAATTTTATTTGCAAAAAGTTGAAAATAATGTTCAAATTTTCCTTGATGAATTATTCCGTTTTTAATTATATCTTGGTTATGCTCAAAATAATAGCGACTTTGCAGGTTTAAATATTCCTCAATGGATTTATAAATCTCAAGACGATTATCGCAAGGTTTGAATCCTATAATTTTTAAAAAGTTCTCATAATCAAGATATTTAATTGCGTATTTCTTTAATTCAGAGCAGGCAATTTGCGGAATGCTTAAATCAACAGCATAAACAAGTTCCGGGTTTTTAGTCAACAAAGAGAAGGAATTGTCTCCCGCCGATGCTATGGAGATAAATTTCCCGCCATTATTAAACACTTCAAGCAAAAGTTCAGGGTCTTCCCAGCAGTTTGCATATCTTATTTTGTCAAATTTTGCTCTTGTCTCAATGCCCTTACTCATCTTTAATTATCCTTATTGTACCTGCAGAACCATCCATCTCGACTTCATCGCCGTCTTTTAATGTAGAAAGAAGATTATTTATTCCGACAATTGCGGGAATACCCATTTCTCTTGCAACGATTGCACTATGGGATAAAATACTTCCTCGTTCAACCAAAATTCCCTTGCTTATCGGAAACAACGGAACCCATCCTGGGTCTGTTCGTTCGGCTACCATTATACAGCCTTCTAATCCTTCAGATTGCACTACCGATTTAACTATTTTGACTTTTGCTCTTACTATCCCTGCACAAGCCCCGATTCCAGATAAATCCCCTTTTTCTGAGATTTTGGTTTCTCTGGAGGTGTAATCATTTGCTTTATAAACTGTTCCATAAGTTGAAAATCTGTCCGCTGGATGTTTGGTTTCGAAATTTTGAAATTCAATTTTTCGATTTTTGATTAGAGTTTTTAAATCAACGTCAACAGATGTTCCCCTGACATAATTAAAAATTTCTTCTTTTGTCAAATAGAAAATATCACGTTGGTTTTCAATAATATTTTCATAAGCAAAATTTTTACCAAGTTCAAGAAAAATCTCTCGCACCAAACCAAATAATCTTGTGCGTTCAAATCGAAGATTTTCTCTATTTTTAACTCGTAATCGTGCATTTTTTAGGATAAAACTGAAAAATGGATTTTTGATTTGTTCTTTAACAATTTTTTCAGCATTTTGTCGTATTTCTTGTTCTCTAATCTGTTCTTTTTCAAGGTCAATAATACCCTGCTTTACGTAAGAATTTATAATGAATTTCAAAAGCGATGGATCTTGTTTGTAGGTAATCGTTTCGAGCTTTAATTCTCCAATACAGCGGTTTCCGAATTTTTGAATAAATTCTTCGATATCTTTTTCAGCGTTTTTACCGTTGCAGATTTTATTTGAAATCAATTTAATTCTTTTTATCGGTTCTGTTGAAATTATCCCTGTTTCGCCAGTCAATAAATCATTTTGTAAAGTCCCATTCGGGTCAATTTGGGATAAAGATTTTTTTAGAAGTCCGTAAAAAATCATTGCATAAAAATCATTAACCAAAGGAGCCTGCCATTTTTTCATTAGCTTAGATTCCAGTTCAAAATAAATTTCGACAAGTTCATTTGAAGTTTTTCCTTCTAGTTTCCCGTTCTCGTATGGAGATAATGTTGTATTTATATGCTCATAAAACTTTTCAATATTTTTTGGGAGGTTAAATAGATTTACTATCAAAGATTTTATGAGAGTTGTAAGGCGTAAATATTTATTCTTTTTGCTTTGTTTGACTTTTGGAACTTGATTTAATTTTTGTTTTACACCCATCATTGATTCCATAAAGCGTGCATTAATTTCGTATCCTGGCATAAGCCTTAAAAGCCTGTACCAGTTGAGAAGATTGTAATAAACTCTGCCCTCAATTAACCCAAGCATTTGAAAAATCTCGGAGTTTTCATCGATTACTTCTCTCTCAACTCCCATAATTAAGAGAAATTGCTTATAAACCTCGGTGTAAACATCTTTTATGAATGAAAATGTTAGCGGAGTTGTTACACCTGAATAACTTTCAATAATATTTGAATTATCCCAGATAATTTCCTGTTCTGATTTGTCCGGAATGTTTTCTAATGTAGTAATTGGACGAGCTTGCAAAATGTATAATTTACCACTCTCATAAGCCCATTCAATATCTTGAGGTTTTCCGTAAATCTCAACAATTTTCTCTACTTCTTTTGCAATTTCGTTTATTTGTTCGTCAGTTAATGAAGAACTTGAAGGGGTCTCATTTTCAACTTGTTTTGTCCCAGAGCCTTTTTCTTTATCAAAAATAATTTTATACTGCTTTTGAGCAATATTTTTTGTTATTTTACCTCTTACAACAGAATAAGTATCCGCATTTAATTCTCCAGAAACAAGTCCTTCTCCAAGTCCGAAAACACTTGAAATAACGATTTCGCCACGTTTTCCTGTAATTGGGTTTGATGAAAATGCAACACCAGAAGTGTCTGAATTTACCATTTCTTGAACAATTACGCCAACTTTAATATCTTCATTTGATAATCCGTTTTGCTCTCTATAAAACCTTATTCTGTCGGAATTTGCACTATTTATGACATCTTGTATTCTTGCTTTTATATCCTCAGCTTTTACGTATAAAAAACTCTCCATTTGCCCAGCAAAGGAATTTCCACTCCCGTCTTCTCCAACGGCTGACGAACGAACTGCATATAATTTGTCCTTACGAACTTCAAAGCTCTCTTCAGTTGAAGTTATAACAAACCATTTGGGAACGGGGATTCCGTTTTTTGTTAAAATATCAAGATTATATGCTTTCCCGCCAACTATTTTTTCGTCCATTTATCCACCTATAAAATGCCATATCATTGGCAGACCGCCTAACGATAAATACATCCCTAATGTCCAGATTCCTGCCATTG
>CAKUQA010000215.1 GCA_934675225.1 uncultured Candidatus Melainabacteria bacterium
CACTTGGAAACACTCCACAAATCAATGCGGCATTTCATGATATTCTTGCATCAGATGCCAGAATTAGACAAGTTTGGGCAAATTATTTTCCACAACTTAGTTGGCAAACCGGTTATACAAAGATTAAGCAACTACAATTGTCAGATGCATTGGGGAAAAATTTGACATTTAACTACTATATTTTAGGTCAAGTTACACTTCAACAAATGCTTTATGACTTTGGTGTTACACAAAATCAAGCCACAATAAAACGCTTGGACTATGAAGCATACAAAACAACCCTTAGTGCAACAATTAATGATGTGATTTATCAGACAAAAGATGCTTATTTTAATTTGCTTTTTGCATTTGAAAATAGACGAGTTGCAGAAGATACTGTAAAAAAATTCGAAATGTTTTATAATCAAGCAAAAGCTTTTTATGAAATCGGAATGAACCCAAAAGTTGACGTTACTATAGCAGAAGTTAACTTGAGTAATGCAAAATTGCAACTTATACAAGCTGATAACGCCGTAAATCTTGCTGTTGCAAAGTTGAATAATGTAATGGGTGTGCCATTTATTGATAAGTATAATGTACAAGAACGCTTGAAATATCAACCTGTAGATGTTTCATTCAATCAGTCTGTTGAAATTGCTCGTGATGCAAGACCGGAGTTAAAACTTGCAGAACTTAAAGTCGAAAGTGCAAATCAAACTTTAAAATTAGTAAAAAAATCTTATTTTCCGACACTTTCTATCGAAGGACAATATCAACGAGGTGGTAAAAGCTGGAATTCCAACTATGGTTATAATGTCGGTGGATATTTGAATTTTCCGACAATTAACGGTATGTTAATAAAAAATGAAATTAAAGAAGCAAGATATTTGTATGATAAGGAAATTGCAAACGCAAAAAATACTCAAAATTCTATATATTTAGAAATTCAAAATGCATATTTAACTCTTGAAGAAAAGAAAAACCAAATGCCTGTTGCAATCCTTGGTGTAAAACAAGCTAAAGAAAACTATGAATTATCTTATGGGAGATATAGGGTAGGTGAAGCAAGCCCAACTGAGTTGAAAGACGCACAAATAAATTATCAACAAGCGCAATTAACATATTATAACGCATTATATCAATACAATTCCTCAAAAGCAGCGTTAGAAAAAGCGATAGGGAAAAATCTTGCTGGAGAAACATCTGATATTGTAGAACTCGGCAAATAAGTAGTAAACTTAAAATCAATTGTAACGAACTCTTAACAATTATAATTACCAAAAAGCAATTTTTTTAGACTTGTATACTTTATATATATGTAAGAGATATATAAAGAGAGAGAAAAGAAAATGTTACAAACCAAGGCAAATAATAAATTTGGAACTTTAACAACAAAAGCTTCTAAAACAGAAAATAAAGAGTTTAACATTGAGGACTACAATTACCTCGCTCAAAAAGATAAAAGAATGCGTTTCAATACTTCTAAAGACCCGATTTATTATGTATTTGATGTTATTGAAAATAGGCCAATCTCAACCTTAGCAAAAGAGTTCGTGAAAGATTCATTTTTTGAAGCAGTTAACTTTGTATCACAAGTCGTTAGATAATCAATAGGAATTAGGAAAAGGATAAGGAAATAAAAAAGATGGTTTTAACCATCTTTTTTTATTATTAATTTATAATCATAAAAGATTTCAAACTTCTACCCGCTCCATCCCCAATAGAAGTAACATTATACTTATTTAAATAATTCATAGAAGTGGAACTTCCACCATCAAAAGCCATCGCTCTATCCCAGCCGAGAGATTTTACGTAATCTCTAACTTCGTACAAATCCATAGGATGTTTATCGGTAATTATTAAGATATGCGCTACACCTTCTTTTAAACCAATAATTGTTCTTGCTGTTTTATGCAAAACAGAACAACTTTCTCGAACAACAACTCCATCCTTTTTTACGATAAAAAATTCTTCTTCCAACCTTAATTGCGGATAAATTAAAGGCCCGCCCTGAGCGGAAGTTATTATGTTACACCCAAAATCAACTGAACTTTTGTGCGGTACTATTTCATAATGGAATTTCCCATCAGAACATTCTACAACTCTGAATTCGGTTCTATCTAATATTTTGCTTATATTTCTTCTTAATACAGGATTTGACAACAAACTCTCATTCAATAGAGGATCTTCTGCGGTATTTCTATCACTTACAATATAAGAAATTGATTTTCCATTATTTGGATCAAAATAACCTGCATTAATTGTTAACTGGGATTTAGTTTTCTGATGAACTTCCTTATTTGTTAACAAGCTATCAGAACTTATAAATTTTACATGTTTCTTTATCTTTTCACCCTGCAAAACAATATGATAAATTCCATCATCATATTTGATGTCAATTGGATAAGCCATAGCACATCCAATAGTTGAAATAATAGTTAAAAATAAAAATAAAAGTTTTTTCATATTATAAATCCTTTGATTTGTAAAATGCTATAATTGCACAAAGAAAAGCAAACGGCGGAAATATTGCAGTTATAAACGGATGCAATACACCTTTTTCTGCCAACAAGTCGAAAAACGGAAGCGTAATATAATACAAAAAGATACTTCCAATTGCAATTGTAAAACCGACCAATCTTTGTTCTCTAGGTTTGCTAAACCCTAAAAGTGCTCCCATAATTGCTAAAAGTACACACACAAAAGGATGGAAAAATCTTTGCAAATATTTATTTAGCATATATCTGTATTCTTCGTCTAAACCCTCTTTTTTAAGTAGCTTTATATAATTATGTAAGTCTCTATTATTAATCTCACGCTCTTTTTTTACCGAATAAGTCATCAATGTGAAAGCATTTTTAGCAGCTTCACCTTGCAAAATATCCATTGAATTAAAATGGTTTATGTCAACAAAAATTCCATCATTTGAAATTTCATATTGCGTAATATCCGAAAGTTTCCACCTATCAGGGAAATTCTTTCCCGTTTTAGCATAAAAAATATTTTGCAATTGATGAACATCAGAATATTGTTTCTTAGAAAAATCAAGAACAATAACATTATACATTGTATCCTTTGCAAATTTAGAAACAATAACCGCCATTTTCGGAACATCATTTTCGTCTTTTTGAGTGTAAATATATTGGGTAGAAATATACCCACCTTTTAAGGCAATTGATTTATTTACGGAATATGGAATAAGCTTGTCACATGTTGCAAAACACAACCATGTAACAATTAAACTCAAAGCCAAAACAGGAGCAATTATCCTATGAAAAGACAAGCCTACAGCCCTAAAAATAGTCAGTTCCGAATCCTTACTTAGCTTATCAAATGTAAAAAGAGTTCCCAATAATAAACCTACAGGGAAAGCCTTACCTAAGATTTTTGGTAACTCATAAAAAAGAACTAATACCGCAGTTTTTACACCATATTCTCCGGCGAGTGTCTTTTTTATTGTATTTAAAAGCATTTCAGGGGCAATCCACACTACTGTAAATAATAGAATTGCAACAAACGTAGCCATCAAAACTTGTGTAAAAATATATTTGTCATAAATAGATATCTTTGGCAGCAATTTCATTATAAAGCAAAATCC
>CAKUQA010000216.1 GCA_934675225.1 uncultured Candidatus Melainabacteria bacterium
GATCGTTGAAAACTCCGGACTTCTTACAGTTGCAGCACTTCGTCATCTGGATTTTACCGGTAAAAAAGTTGTATCCGGAAGATATGGGGTAATTTCGGCTCTTATACTTGCAACAACTTTAGAATTTGTTATGCTTGCAAAATTTGCAATACTTGATATTGTCGTAACGACTTGTGTCGGATTTTCAGTAATGTTTGGATTTTTAACACAATTTGTTCAAGATAAAAATAAAAAATATATGTGGTGGTTATTTTATATTTTTTCAGGTTTAGCTGTAATGGCTAAAGGAATTCCGGGATTTGTTGTTCCGTTTGCGGTAATGTTTTTTGTTACAATTGCAAATAAAACATTCAAACAAATTTTTAAACCTCAATATTTTTTAGTCGGATTTTTGTTATTCTTTTTAATTGTTTTACCTTGGCATTTAATAATGTTCAAAATACATGATCCGTTATTTTTCCATGAATATATAATTAAACATCATATTGAAAGATTTTTTAACTCTAACGAAATTGGGAGAGAACAGCCTTTCTATTTTTACTTTTTAACAGTATTATGGGGACTTGTTCCATGGATTTTTTCAGTATTAGCTGTAGGATTTACAAAACTAAAAGCTCTAAAGAACTTTAAAAAATTCAGTGTTGCAGAGATGTCTAATTCTCAAAAATACCTGTTTTTTAATACAATTGCATTTTTTGTAACAATGTTGTTCTTTTCATCATCAAGTACGAAATTGATTACATATATTCTGCCTGTTTATTTCTTTACTGCTTGCATAATTGGTTTTGTATGGGAAGATTATATTTTTAATAACAAATACCAAAAACCTATAAACATTACTGTTTATATTTTAGGCGGAATTTTTATAATAGCAGGAATTTTGGCTTGTTTTGCTCAATTTGTATTGCCTGCTCAAATATATTCAGATATACTAATGGTTAAATGGTTTAGTATTATTCTTGTTTTGTCATTTGGGATATCCAGTGTATTTTGTGCAATAAAAAATTCTCCAAAAGGTGTTTTTGCATGTTACGTTTTATTTATTTTGGTAACATCTGCTTTTGGAACAAAATTATTTTATAATATGGATTACCAATTTGGACAAAATGATTTGATGCGTTTTGCTAAATATTCACAAGAGAATGGCAAAAAAGTTGTTGTTCTTAATGATGCAAGAAAATATTCTGTTGTTTACTATTATGGTATACCAACAGATATGGATAACAGAAATGTTTTGTTTGTATCTTTAGACAATAAAGAAGAAATGGCAAAATTTGAAAAAATTCTTGATGATAAAAATGTCTATGTAATTATTCGAAAAAAACAATATCAAGAAATTGATGAAAAATTGAATTTTGATGTGATATTAGAAGGTAGAAAACACTTGCTTGTTAAGGTTCACTAATGCTAAAAAGATACGAAAAATTTTTAGAAGAAATTTTAGACCCAAAACTTGAAAAATATTTTGAAGAACAGTGCGAATTTATAAAATGCAAAGAGGGCTGTTCTTCTTGTTGCGAAGTTGGAGAATATCCGTTCTCGAGATTGGAACTTGAATATTTAATGTCAGGTTTTGTAAATCTTCCATTTGAGACAAAACATATAATCAAAGAAGAAATTAAACGGCTAATGCGAGAACAACCAAAAATGTACAAATGTCCTTTTTTGATTGATAAAAAATGTTGTTTATACAAATACAGAGGAATTGTTTGTAGAATACACGGATTAGCTTGGTATGATGAAATTGAAAACAGAATAAGGCTTCCATATTGTGTAAATAAAGGACTGAATTATGTATCTGTTTTTGATAGAGAAACCGGAGCTGTATTTTTGGATAACCCAATCACAGAACGATTGAGGATAGATACTATCCTCAAAAGTCCTGAAGCTGAACCATATAATTTGGAATGTGGAGAAATTCGCCCACTAATAAAATGGTTTTAAGTATTTTAATGCAAATATTTGAAATATAGGTAAATAGAACTTATTGTCAAAGATATTACCGTAACAAGAGCTCCATATTTCATAAATCTCATAAATGAAATAGAATGTCCTTTTGCATGCGCAGTTTCACTAACAATGACATTTGCGGCAGCACCTATTATTGTAAGATTTCCGCCTAAGCAAGCACCTAATGATAAAGCCCACCATAAAGGATGATGTCCTGTTCCTGCATAAGGCAAAGTGTGTTGTAATTGTGCAATTAACGGAGCCATTGTTGCTGTGTACGGAATATTATCAATAATTCCTGACAGTATGCCTGAACCCCATAAAATTAACATTGTTGCAAATGACAAGCTACCATGTGTAAGTTGAATTAATTTATCTGCCAAAAAGCTTATACCGCCATTAGCCTCAAATCCGCCAATTATTATAAATAAACCGACAAAAAAGAATATTGTAAGCCATTCTACATCTCTATAAATTTCTTTTGGTTTTTCAAACAACAACAAAAATGAAGCTCCTGCAACAGCAAATACATACGCAGGAATATGTGTAATATCATGAGTTACAAAACCTGTAATAACAAGTACGAGAGTAATCATTGAACGAATCATTAATTTTTTGTGAGTAATTGTTTTGGAATTGTCTAAATTTGCAATATGTTCCATTTTTTCTTTTGTTGCTTTTAGAGATTTTCTGAACATAAAAACTAAAATTCCAATACATACAACAAAAATAGTTAAAACAACAACAGTTAATTCGTTTACAAAATCCATAAAACTTAATCCTGCCTTTGCTGCGATAATAATATTCGGCGGGTCGCCAATAAGAGTAGCCGTACCACCAATATTTGATGCCAAGACCTCTGTGATTAAAAACGGAACAGGGTCGCATTCAAACTCTCTTGCTATAACAAAGGTTACGGGCATAACAAGAACAACAGTGGTTACATTATCTAAAAAAGCAGATGCAATAGCCGTAAATGCAGCTAAAGCAAAAAGAACTGTTTTCGGATGCCCTTTTGTAGCTTTCAAAATTTCTATTGCCATCCATTTGAAAACACCACTTCGACTTGCAATATGAACAATAATCATCATTCCAATAAGCAAGAATATTACTTCAAATTCAATATAATCAAAAACAGAACGAATATAAGTTTCTGTTTGCGGATTAACTGAACCGTGAAACGGTAAAAGTCCTAAAAGCATTGTCAAAGAGGCTCCAACGAGAGCCACAACAGACTTTTGAATTTTTTCACTGGCTATGAAAATATACGCAACCAAAAGAATTGCTCCGGATATAATCATGCCGTAATTTGATACTAAATCCATAATTTTTCCCTCATAAATATTAAAAGCAAACTTTTCTTTTTCGAATATTCCCCTGGTGATTGCACTCCAAAAAGAAAAACTTCCTGCAAACGGGTATTTTTTTATAATTATATCATAACAACCAAAAAACAGTAAAAAATTACTTTTTTAATTCACGGTATTTTTATGTTATAATTTAATCTATGAAAAAACCAATTGTTGCAATAGTAGGACGTCCGAATGTCGGAAAATCAACTTTCGTTAATCGTTTGATAGGTACAAGAA
>CAKUQA010000217.1 GCA_934675225.1 uncultured Candidatus Melainabacteria bacterium
AAATTGAAAAAGAATTAGAAAAAATAAAAATTTGGGGCAATAGAACAGACAAAGATATTGCTAAGTTAGGAACTGTTAAATCTCAAGAAACCAAAGACTTGAAATAGAAAAACTTATAATAAAATATTATAAAACTTGACAATCAAAAGTTTCAAGTGAAGTTAATCTTGCACTTTCTGATGCAAATGGGTGCACCAATTCCGACCTTTGTGTCTGTTTTGAATCAATTAAAAATTTTCATGCCACAGGAATTTTGAAAAAATTTTTTTCCTAATTTTTCGGCACTATTTCGGAGCAAAATTTCAAAATGGACCGCCCGAAATAATCAAACCATTCGTAACGAGTCTTAAATATGCCCTTAAATTAGTAATCACACGCATTTGAAACATTTTGCCCAAAATAATCACACCATCCGTTAGTCCGCAAAATGAGTATTTTGGAGTAGTTTGAATTACGAATGGTAGTATTATTTCCTACCCCTCAAACGCCCTATTTAAGCCAAAAGCCCTAAAAAATCGCACCATCTGTAATAATCAAAGCACTCAATAAATTACAATTGAGCTGTTTTTGAAAATTTTGAAACTCTGAAAATACACTAAAAAAGAGCCTTTTCAGGCTCTTTTTAAATGGAGGAGGAGGTGGGATTCGAACCCACGGTACGCGTGAACGTACGACAGTTTTCAAGACTGCTCCAATCAACCGCTCTGGCACTCCTCCATACGATTGTTCGGATGTAATTCTATTGTATTAAATAATTTTTCTTTGTCAAGTAGCTTTGTACAAAATTACTTATTTTATATCTATTTTACAAATCTATATTTTAACATATAAAATCCGGAAGCCATAAACCCCTCTTTTTCTCCACAATACCGAAAACCGTTTTTCTCATAAAAATGTATTGCCCGAATGTTTTTATCCAGTACATAAAGAGATATATTAGGATACTTGTCTATAATTTCTGACAAAATTTTTGTCTCAACACCCTCTCCCTGAAAAAACGGATCTACAAAAAATTCACTAAGTTTAGTCTCATCATCAACATTTTCAATTTTTATTGTTGCCTTTACAATTCCATCATCATATACATAAATATTTTTCAGCACGTTCGCCTGTTTTAATCTTTCTATCTCATATAAAACCTGCATTTCATTAAAAGAAACATTATCATTCTTAAAAATTGGTCTATAAGTTGTTCTTTTTGTAAAAATTATAATCTCTGCAATTCTTGAAATATCTTTATATTCAGCTTTTCTTAACATAAAACCACCTTCATATATAATGCAACCTTAACAAATAAAACTTTTCGGTCAAATTATTATGTAAATTAATTAGTTTCAGCCTAGCAAAAAATATTTTTAGAATATTTATAATAACAACAATAAAAACATAGGAGAAAACATGGCAAAAGTTCATCAAATAATTACAACAATAAAACGAGTTAAACCTCAAAAAAATATTCCAAACAATATTCCAAAACTACCACAATTTCTAAAAGCTAATCTAAAAACTCTAAAACAATTCCAGCCGCAAGAAGATGTTGTTGAAATTAGCAGTTCTTTTAGCAAAACATATAATGATTACAAAAATTTAGAAAATACAAACAGCATTATGTCTTTTGAAAGAAAAAAACTCGCCCAAATAGAAGATAATGTTTCTCAAGGTTTTTTCAGGGATGAAGAATTGTTTGATGAAACAAGAGAACTTGCAGAAAGAATTTATGATATTGATGATATTCCAGTTTTTAAAAGAACAACTGAACATTTTGAGAGAATTGACACTGAGTTTTACCCTAATACCAATATAAATAACAGTTTAAAACACAAACTTGCACGAATAGCTATGGGCGACAAATTAGATGCTGAAGCAACAAAATTTAATAGGACAATGACTTTGAAAATGATGCCAAAAGTTGCCGAAGAAGCTCTTTCTCAATTAGATAGAGGTATTCCGGAAAAACAAATGTTGCAAAATTACAAACACGCTTTTCTAAAAAAACATAATCCAAATGACAAGAATTTTTCACTTGAATTATTCCATTTTTTGTCAACAAAACCTAAAGAAAGAGAATCTGTAATAATTAGAAATGCCTTAAAAGAGGAAGAAGTTGACCTTAATTTATTGGAATATTTCCCAAAAATAAATGCTTTGCTAAAAGACGAAAAATCAACTGCAAAAGCTCTTGATGATTGTGTAATAGATGGTGTAAGAGATCCTTTGGAATGCCAATTTGCAGAATTTTTGTGTAAAATTTATGGCAAATGGGATAATTCAATGAAAAAATTATTGGATTTTACTGTTTTTGAAACCAAAGAAGGCAAAAAATCTTCTCGACAAGCCGTCTCTATAGTAATGGACAAATTGCGACAAAATCAGTGGTCTGTAGACAAAACCCTAAATGATAGCAGTTTAATACGCAAATATTCTGTCTGTGCACCAAAAGCTCAAAAAAGTCAAGATGTTCCTAGTATGTAAATTATTTAGCTAACTTTTTATTATAAAAATTTATAACAAGCGGATAAATTGCAGTTATAAAAAAGCTTATAATAAAGCAACTTGAAAATCTTCCTATTGCAACAGGCAAGAATGTTAAAAATAAGGAAGTTAAATGTTCTTGTATATAATAAAGAATAGTTGCACCTACTAAATAAATTATTACTTTAGCCCAAACAGAACCTTTTGGATGTTCAAAATTTATAAATCTTCGTTCCAATAACCAACCCAAGAAAGCTCCAATTGCAAAACCTGCTTTTGGGAAAGATTCATAACGCATTTTTTCAGGGTCAACAAGAATTGTACCGTTTAAATAGTCTATAGGATAATGTTTTAACTCGGTATAAAGCATTAATAAAATACCAAATATCAAAACTATAAAAAACACCAAAATATCTCGATTTTTGCCGCTTTCAACCCACTTTAGTGTTTTAGCGGTTAAAAATAAAATTACACTTCCAACAATTAAAGAAACAACAACATCTTGCGGAGTATGTACTCCAAGATAATTTCTTGAAAAACCAATAAGCAGAACAATTGTAATAAGAGAATATCTTGCAATTTTATTTGACCAAAATTTTGCAGCAAGAGCTCCAAATGTTCCTGTTGCAATAGCTGTATGCCCGCTTGGGAAAGAGTATCCAGTCGCATGTTTCATAGCCTGTTGTAATGGATGAATTCTATTATCCAAAATCCATGGACGATATATGCAAGCAGTAACTTTTAAAAACTGATTAACTAAAATTGCACCAAAAAAGTTCCAAACTAAATAAATTCCATATTTTTTGTTAATCATCCAGTAAAGTAAAGCGATAAAAAGCATCGCAAAACAATATTCACCTAACAACGTAATATGATAGAAAAAACAATCAAACATACCGTGAGTAGCTTCTCTAAAATTTTGCAATATTAATAAATATTCTATTTGTGCTTTCAAAAAATTTCCCATAAAATTATTTTATTAAGAAAATAGAGGAAGGCAATTTTGTAAAGAGTAGCAAAAAGTTTTATCTTGCGTTTTAATATAACTATGAATTTGAAAATC
>CAKUQA010000218.1 GCA_934675225.1 uncultured Candidatus Melainabacteria bacterium
GGGCTGCTAGCTCAGGTGGTTAGAGCGCACCCCTGATAAGGGTGAGGTCGGTGGTTCGAGTCCACTGCGGCCCATATTAAAAAAGACTCCTTTTAAGGGGTCTTTTTTAATATCTGTTGTTAGTGTAATTCAATCAATGAACTTATCTTGTAGGGATGCACTCTAAGCATTCAGTATGTGGTTATGAGCACTCTGCCGAGCAAAGGTGACTAAATGTCACGTTTTGCGAGAGGCCTGATAAGGGTTAGACCTTGCTTTTTTAATGCAAATTTTGCTAAAAATAATTTTATGTAATATTTATGGACTGACCTGTTTTGTGTAATTGTTAAATTTTAGTCATACTCTGCAAGATTGGTAACATACGATTTATTATTGTTTCATTTTTGTAATAAAAAATATGCACATAGGGTTGAAAATTGTAAAAAATCGGTTATAATAAAAGAGTAGGGAGAGGTCTTTCGACCTCTTGCACAATCCCTACAATATGCAAGCAATAGCAAGTAACAAATGTCCTAATATCACTAGGGCATTTTTTACTATTGCAAGCACTTCTTGTTTCGTCATGGCTTCCTCCTTTCTCTACACCTTTGCACAATGGAAGTTTGTCGTGTATGAGTAAAGGTTTCCACCATCTAGGAATTGCCCTACATGCTGATTGTACCACAAATTTACCTAAATTAATAACTAAAACAGGGATTCCCATAATTGAAAAATTTAAGGAAAATAAAAATATTAATTTTCATGTTTAAAGTTAAATTGTAAAAACGCAATATTTCTTAACATTCATGGCAATTTTTACGAAGAAAAAGACTTTATATATGTATAGGTTAGGTTTACAGGGGTTAGTTATGAATAATTTACATTATGATTTTAATAATACAGGCTACAAGATACATTTACCGGTAGTACCTGATAGTAATGAACAATTAACCCGTAAAATTGCTGACTATTTAGACAATAAGTTTGGCTTGCAACAAAATACTAACAAAGAGTATAGAACTCCCTACTATAAAGTTGGAAGTGGTGGAGAATTAGAAGGGGGTAAAGGAATAACCTTGTATGGAAAAACTGGTTCCATGCAAGAAATGCAAGAACTTGCACAAGAAATAGAACAAAAATTTGGAAAAGAGTTGGCAAATAATGTTCAAAAGTACAACATTGGATTTGAAGACCCTATAAAACTATCAAATTCAGTACAAGCAAGATTTGCTGTATATCATCATGGTTACAAAATTCCTAATACAAATGGTGGTTACAATATACAACAAACTTTGCAGGTATACTGTAATGGCAATCCAAGTGGTGCAATACCAACAAGAATATGTACAACAATTGATGGAACAAAACATGGATTTTCCCGAATTAAAGGATTAAGTGAAATTGATAAAAAATTTTGGCATGGCGACTCAACGATGTATGCACTTGATAATTTTGGTGAGTTATTTACAGGTAAAATAGAAAATGGGAAAGTTCCTCAGTTTATAATGGACGGATTACCTAAAGAGTATTTACAACATTATAATTTGACTGAAAAAGATATAATTGCAAGAATTAACAATGGTACAAAACAAATCGTAGCAAATATGCTTGAAGATGTTGCAAATAACCCAAACTCAAAAATTCTTGCAGGAAATCCCCCATGGTTTACAACTCTTGATACAAAAGTAGTTGACGAAGCTAAACAATTATTAGCACAATATGAACCACAAACAGTACAAAAGTTAGAACAGATGTTACCACAGTTGGAACAAAAATGTCCTTCCTTATCAGTGTTAAAACAAACAACACCATTCTCTCAAATGAAAATTACACCTGTTCAAAAAGGAAATACAACTACCCCTTTCAACACAGGAAATCCGGTATCACAAGCAACAAATCCTGTAAACCCAACTGCTAACACTCATAATCCGGTAGGAACACAGAATCCTGTTCAGTCCACTCCAAAATCACAATCAGCACCTAAACCAAATACAAATGTTGGTGGTAATTCACCTAAAGTTGGTTGGTTTGAAAAACTTGGAACGAAAGGTAAAATAGGAGTTGTAGTAGCAGGAACAGCATTAGTTGCAGGTTCAATATATGCATTGGCTCGTCAAAATACACCAAAGAAAAATGAAGTTAAGACAGTAGGGTCTTTGGAAACTCAATTAAGTCAGCAAACCCAACCTGTTAAGACTTATCAAAATCCATATAATACTAATTTTTGTGGTTATTACAACAATCCTTATTATAACTATCAAACTAATGGATTAATGAGAATATAGTAAAATATAATAGTTTTTGCAACTGTTGTATAAGGTATTATAATTTTCTAATTTATTTAATTAATCTAGTATTATATTAATTGTTTCGTTTTGCCAATCAACAATTTCTGTCTTTGCCAATATTCCAGGGTGCGTTGGTGGCGTTGTTTTAGTTAGTTTCTAGCAACTAAATGCCATTATTACAATTATTATTTACGATGTTCGCATGTTTTTCAAATCAATATTTACAATAATGGTAAAATTTTATTACAAAATACCGAAAGGTAGTATTGACTATTATAAAGCAAAATGTTAGAATGTAAGTAGACTAGGGTATTCTTTGAAATACATGGTCTGTCACAGGCGGGGCAATTTCCTCGCCATTTTTTATATATTGATAAAGGGGTGGAATGAGTGAATTAGGTATTTTTATAGATGAATCTGGAACTTTTGAAAAAAGTAATTCTTTGAATAATAATTTAAGCGATTTATACATAGTTTCGTTTTTATTTCATGATAAGTCTGTATCAATAGAAAAAGGTATTAAAATTTTTGAAGATTTTTTATATAGAAATGGCTTGGATAAACATTTACCAATACATACTATGCCATTAATCCGCAAACAAAAGCAATATCAAGTATTTAATGAAGAATTAAGAAGAAAATTATTTTATCGATTGTTTGTATTAATGTGCAAGTTGAAATTAAAACATAAAGCATTTATTCTTGATAAAAAGTTTTGTTCCTCAAAACAAAATATAAGAAAACGATTAGAAATATATATAGAAGAAATTATCAGAGATAATTATGATTATTTTAAAAAGTTTGATGAAATAGTCATATATTACGATGAGGGACAAGATTATTTAACAAAAATTTTGCATAGTGCTTTTTCTACAACACTAAGTAATTTTAGATTTAAGAAAAATGTTAACCAAGAAAATTATAGAATTTTACAATGCGCTGACATGGTATGTTCCTTAGAATTAATAAAACAAAGGCAAAAAAATAATGAACATATTAAAGCTGTAGAAAATTTTTTTATATCAGAGAGAAAATTCAATAAAAACTATGGCAAAGCATATAATGATTTGGAGCTATAATATCCAAGTTTTATTTTTGTGTATTTAAATGCCCTAGTACTATTAGGGCGTTTTTTACTATTACAATGCTTTTTATTTATTACAAAAGGTTACAATCATTAAAGTTTTTGAAATTCTGAGCCGTTATGTATTTTAGTATATATACAGG
>CAKUQA010000219.1 GCA_934675225.1 uncultured Candidatus Melainabacteria bacterium
GAATAGGGAAGAATTATTATAAATGACTGATTACTATGAAATATTAGAGGTTTCCAGAGAAGCCACAAAAGAAGAAATTAAATCTGCTTTTAGAAAAAAAGCAAGAACATTACACCCCGATGTAAACAAAGCCCCTGATGCGGAAGAAAAATTTAAAGAATTAGGAAAAGCTTATGAAACATTAATGGATGATAACAAGCGTGCAACTTATGACAGATATGGTGAGGACGGTCTTAAGAATGCAGGATTTAATACAAGTGGACCATTTGATAGCGGATTTGGTGATTTAAACGATATATTCAGTTCATTTTTTGGAGGAATGGGAGGTTTTGGCTTTGGTGGCAGACCTGATCCAAATGCGCCTGTTGAAGGTGATGACCTTAGACTTGATATTGAAATAGATTTTGAACAAGCAATTTTTGGTTGCGAAAAGGAAATAAAATTTGACCACTTGGAACTTTGCTCTGAATGTGGTGGAACAGGTGCTCAAAAAGGTTCACAACCTGTTACTTGTTCTACTTGTCATGGTACAGGTCAAGTGAAACAAGTTATGAGAACTCCATTGGGCTCAATCGCTCAAATTGTTTCTTGTCCTGATTGTAAAGGGTCTGGTAAAAAAATTGCAAATCCTTG
Organism: uncultured Candidatus Melainabacteria bacterium; assembly: GCA_934675225.1. Taxonomy (GTDB): domain Bacteria; phylum Cyanobacteriota; class Vampirovibrionia; order Gastranaerophilales; family Gastranaerophilaceae; genus Stercorousia. Next base: position 634 of record CAKUQA010000219.1, read on the forward strand.
CAAATCTTGCAAAGGGCATGGGAAACTTCAAAAAGAAAAGAAATTAACAATAAAAATTCCTGCAGGCGTTGATAATATGTCAAAAATCAGAGTTTCTCGAGAAGGAGATGCCGGTTCTAACGGTGGACCTGCAGGAGATTTATACGTAGTTCTTCACGTAAAAACATCAGAATATTTTAAACGTGAAGGGAATGATGTATATTCAAGATTGGATATTACACCCGCGCAAGCAGCACTTGGAGATGAGGTTATAGTCAGAACTCTTGACGGAGAACAAAAAATTACAGTTCAAGCCGGAGTTCAAAGCGGAAATTCAATAAAAATAAAGGGAGCAGGAGTTCCATATATTCAACGTCCATCTCAAAGAGGAGACCATATAGTTGTTGTTGCTGTAAAAACTCCAACTAAGTTAAGTGACGAAGAAAGAGCCTTGTACAAAAAGTTATACGAAATTCAAAATAATAAAAAAGCAACACAACAAGCTTCTATTATGGATAAAGTTAAGGGAGTATTTCAGTAATGCATAAAAATATAGCTAAAAAAGCAGGGGGTTGGACAACAAAATTAATACTTACATCAGCTTTGATGTTTGCATGTTCAATACCAAGCTTTGCAGCAACTATTCCTGATAATGTACAACAAGTAATCAACAAAGATTTTCCAAAGACGACTTACAGATTTGATGGAATGATTGTTTTGCCTGATAATACAATATATTTACCGCTATATCCTGCAAAAATAATTAAAACTGATAAACTCGAAATTAAACAAACTTACCCAACAGGTAAAACTTTGGCAGCAAAACCAAATATTGTCATATTCAACAATGATTTTGCTCTTTTAAAAGTTTTGACAGACACACATGGAAACAAAACTATTTACAAAATGGCAAATCCGCCATTAGAATTGAGAACAGGGCTTTTACCACAAGATATGCTTGTACCAAAAGGGTTAGTTATCCCTGAAAACTTGAAATCAATTGTTGGTAACTTAGAAATTCAAACTGTTAACGACCCGGGAATTAGGGTTGAGAACTCAAAACCTGTTGTCACGGCTCTTTCCGGAACAACTTTAAAAACATTGGCCCAAATTCCACAATTAAAAAATAAAAATTTTTATGTTGCTTCGCCATTCTCAAAAAATATTCAAGTGCTAAATCTTGGCGCAAAAACACCGGAATATTCGCTTGCACAAACAAATGTTCCTATTTCTATGAAAGCTTATGATGACAGATTTTTACTTGTAACCGCTTTTGATAAACCGTCTGTTGATGTTATTTCCCTCGCAGATGACCAAATTATTAAGCAAATCTATACAAAAACACAACCTGATGAAATTGTTATTGATAATAATAAAAAAATAGCTTATATTGCAAGTTCCGTAGATTCAAGTATTTATATGCTTAATCTTGAAACAATGACTCTTTCTAAACAAATTAAAATCACCGGAATGTGTGAAAAATTAACTTTGTCAGAAGATGGAACAAAATTATTTTATTACGACAAAAGAACTCGTGACATTTGGGCAATTGAGCTTGATAACAATTATTTGTTAAAAGAAATCGGAAAATTTCCGAATGTTTCTAAAATTGCGTTTACAAACGGAAAAATTTATGTAACAAGCAGGACTAAAAATAGAATTGCAATAATTGATTATGACACGGTTGGACTTATTGTAGAAATGGAAATTTGTGAAAAACCTGTCGATATGCAAGTTTTCCATAACAGAGTTTATGTATTAGGTGCCGGAGACAATTCTGTTCAAGTTATTGATGCAAAAACAGATGCAATCACGGATTCTATTTATTTAAACACAAATGGTTTTTCAACTAAAATTAGTTGGATTGAAGGAACAAATATTGCGCTTATTACTGATACAAAAGCTTCATTATACACAGTATTTGACCTTGGAATGAATAAGGTTATAAAAACAATTCCGATTGATATTCCGGCAAGTTCTATTGTTGTAACGGAAAAAATAAAAAAGATTAACAAATAGTTTTAAGGATAAAAAATGACAAAATATTTTAATGAAACAACTGAAAATGTTCTTGCAGGTTTAGAGGAAACTCAAAAACAATTTTGGAATATTTCTCGTGTAACTGCGGAATTTTTATATACACTTATAAAAGCAGAAAAAGCTAAAAATGTTGTTGAAGTCGGAACTTCAAACGGTTATTCAGGAATTTGGCTCGGAAATGCAGTTAAATCCATTGGTGGTCACTTAACAACAATTGAGTTTTGGGATAAAAGATTAGATATCGCAAAAGAAAATTTCAAAATTTGTCAAGTTGACGATGTTATTACAACGCTAAAAGGTTCTGCATTAGAGCTTTTAGAGGATTTGCCGGAAGATTTTGTTATAGATTTAGCATTTGTAGATGCAAACAAATCTGAATATATAAAATATTATGAAATCATTGATAAACATTTAAAAGTTGGTGGAATTATAGCATGTGACAATGTTTTGTCTCACGAAGCTAAGTGTAAACCGTTTATAGATGCAATAAACGCAAATCCAAACTATGAAAATGTTATTCTGCCACTCCCTGCCGGTTTATCATTAGCAAGAAAAATAAAGTAAATTGTAAAATTTTTATTCTTTACAAGAATGCTTTCCTGTCCAGCTGAGTTTATCTTTACAATGTAGATAGTCCATATTTTCGTTATAAATCACCCAAGCTGTACATCCCATACCGTTTGCATCTTCCCCTATGCAATTTTTTGCAAAAGAATGGTTGGCATCAAATTCTTCTGGCAAGCCTGTTGGAATAATTCCATATTTGGTTAAATAAAAACTAAAGAAATCTTTTCCAAATGTATTTGGTTGAAC
>CAKUQA010000220.1 GCA_934675225.1 uncultured Candidatus Melainabacteria bacterium
GAAGAAGGTTTGCAAATTATGCGAGTTTTAGGAAATAATATGGCTTGGATTTTGAAATGTATAGAATTGGGTAAGCAATCAGGAGTTGAACACCCGCAAACAGAAAATAAAATTTTAACGAATTTTATAAGGTAGGGATAACGTTGGAAGTAAAACCGGTAAAATTAAAGAAAATAAATAATAAAGATGGCGGTTATATTATAAAAGAGGTTTATAATACTCCTAATTTTGGTTATTATTTATCTGATATTGAAATATATGATAATAAAAGTCAATTTGTGAATGGGCAATATTTTAGTGATAAAAACTTTAGAATATTGATTTACTCCGAAAAAAGAGAATACTCTGAAAGTGGTGAATATACAAGAATTCAAACTTATGAGCAAGAGCAAGATGGCTGGAAGGTTGTAGTTGCAAAGGTTAATTCTGACAATAAAGTTTTGTCAAAGTTATTTTATAAAGATGATACTTTGAAAGATATAGTTATACAAGCAACTATAGAGTATTTTGAGGATGGTACAAGTCTTGAAAAACAAGTTGATTATTCTAGGAATTATTCTTGTATAGTAAAAAAAGACAATAAAAATCGCCCTATTGAAGAAGTTGATGGGGATGCTAAATATACCGTTGAATATGCAAACTATAAGTATTTTTATAATGAAGATGGTAGTTATATGATTAAATCAGCGGCTTTTTCAAATGAGTTAAATGACTTGCCTCGGCTTGCTAATTCTTATTACAATGCTTTGGGACAATTAACTAAAGCTGAAATATTTTATGATGAAAATTGTGAATATTTTCATTCGGAATTAGAAAAAATAAATAATAATGATGGTTCGTATATTGAAAAGTATAAATATAATAAACCGGATGAAAATGGTTGGCTTTCTACAATTGAAAAGTTTAATTCTAATTCGGTTTTTTATTATGGAGAATATTATTCTGATGATAAGTTTTCCGATTTGGGATTAATTCAAAAAAGAAAATATAAAAAAGATGGGGCTAGGGTTGATTTATTAAATTATAAAGACGTTAAATATAAAGGTTGGTTATCTGCATGTGAAAAATATAATCAAAATAGTGATTTTATTTATGGAATATATTATAAAAAAGATAATTTTAAACAGCTTGATTACGAAATAAAAAGAGTAGAAAGTAAAGATAATTCTTATATAGATTATTATAAATATCCAAAAGATGATTTTCCGTTTATAGCGCAATATTATAATGAAAAAGGTGAAAAGTATTGTACAAAATGGTTTAAAGATAGTAAATTTAAGCATGAATGTGCGGAAGAATTAGTTGAAATTTCTGATGGAACCGAAATTAAAAAAGTTGTGTATGATGGAGTTTTTGAGGGTTTAAAATATAAATCATATATTCAAGAAACAAATAGTAATGAACAAGTCGTAAAATTTTATAAAAATAAAGATTTTAAAGATTTGTTATGTATTTCGAAAGAATTTAACAATGAAGATGGAAATATAGAAAAACAAATTAATTTTGAAGTTGAACATCGTAAATGGAATTCTACAAGATTTATAAAAGATAAAAATACTAATAATGTTATTTATCAAGAATGGTTTAACGAAAAAGATTTTAAAGACTTTGGTTGTTCTTCTACTTTGGAATATAATCAAAACGGTAGTTATATTGAAAAAGTGTTTTATGGAGATATTCTCAAAAAAGATTGCTATAATGAAATAGTGTACTACAGTGAAACCGGTCAAAAATTAAAAAGAGAATATTACACAGATAAAGATTATAAAGAATTGTTTGCATCTGAAAAATATGAATATGGAAAGAATTCGATGTATTCGAAAGTGATATATGAGAAGCCATATAAACAAAATATTTTAAGTGCAATAGAATATAGTGACAAAAATAATAAAAGATATTATGCAGTTGCATATACTGATAATGATTTTAAAAATATTTATAGAAAGACTTGGGTAAAATATCCTAAAGATGGTAAAATGTTTTTAAGAATTTATGCAAAAAAACAAAATGGTTATTACTCAGAAATTGAAAAATTTGATAAAAATAAAAATTTAATTTATAAACATCAATATAAATTTAAAGGAATATTAACTAAAATATTCTTCTGTTTGAGTTGGTAATTATTATTCCATCTTCTTTTTCAGGTCGCTTTTTACGTTGCTTAGCGGACCGTTGTTTGGGGTTCTTATATTGTGATAATACTTTTTAGCAAATGTGAATGGATATTTTGGTAGCCAAGTGCATTTAATAAAAATATTTACGGTATCAGCTCCTTGAGAAAACATAAGTTCATCAATTGTTTCTTCATGTGATGGAGAAATAGATGAAAAGATTTTTAAAAAATAGTCCGTAAATGTTACGGCAGAATAACCGGAGGCTGTAAGCGGGTCTTTTACAAATTCTGTTACTTTGAAATTTTTGTTTTCTTTGATGTTTTTAATATCTTCAGGTAATTCAATTTCCCCGCCCGCGATTTGTTCTATTTCATACCATTGACCGTTATATTCAATTCGCATAATATTCGGTTTTGGCATATAAATATCATCAAATATTGTATTTAAAATGATATGGCCGTTTTTGTCTGCAATTCCGTATTTGTAATTTTTTTTAATTAAAAACATTTCACCAAACAACATATTAATTGACATATATTCGTTTGGTATTAAAACTTCTCCATTTTCATTATAAACTCCGTAATGATTTTCATTTCCGAGTTTTACATATTTGCCAAGCATTCTGTCAACGTGTCTGTATTTGGGTTCAACAATAATATTTCCGGAACAGTCAATTAATCCGTATTTATTTTTTTTATTTATAATCCAAGATGAATTCCCAAGTCGAATAAGTTTTTTATATTGAGGTTCTACAATAACGTTTCCGGATTTGTCTTTTAGTCCGAATAAATTTTTCTTTTTATTACTGAAAACAACAATATCTTTTGTTGAAATTTGAGGTTTTAAAGGTTGTTGTTCGTTTGCAAATACACAAGGTGTTGTAAATGTTGACAATAAAAATAGTAAAATAAGTAATTTTCTCATAACTAGATAATAGCATAAAATCTTTCATGATATAATTTTGTTATGGTGATGAGTAAAAAAGCGAAGGTTTTAATAAGCTTGATTGTGTCGGTTGGAGTGCTTACTGCTGCTCCTTTTGTTATATATTTAAAAGTTTTACCTTATGCTGTTTCCTGTCCAAAATTTATTAGTTATGTTGAAAAAACAGTTAATAAATATTTGGATTTGGATATTTGTATAATTCATCCCGAGTTAAAAACATCTCTTTCACCTGTTATTGAATTTAAGGTTGACGAATTTTCAATGAATAAAAAGGGTACAAGTTTGTTGAGTGTAAATAAATTTGATACTGTTTTATCATTTAAGGAGATTTTTGATAAAAATATTATTATTCAAAAACTTGGTGCAGATTATAT
>CAKUQA010000221.1 GCA_934675225.1 uncultured Candidatus Melainabacteria bacterium
TGTTTTAATGGCTTAATTCGTATTAAGCCATTGATTTCTTCAGCATCAGGACGTTTAACTTCTTTTCCATCAATAAATACTATGGTAAAATTTTGTTTTACTGATGGAGCTTTATCAATTTGTACATCAAAAGATAAACCTGTTCTTAATTCTGTAATTACTGCATTTTGCATAACTATTCCTCTATCTCAAAATATTACTCGATATGGTGGGCGATACGTGACTCGAACACGTGACCTCCACAACGTCAATGTGGCGCGCTACCAACTGTGCCAATCGCCCTTTTGAACATATCATAAATTTTTAAAAGCACATAGCATCAACTTGTTTCAAGATATTTTGAATATCTTTTACAAGTTCTGCTTCGATATACATTAATTCTTGGCGTGTATAATCGTCATTTTCAAATTTAACTTTTGCCAGTTTTAACATTACAATTTTGTTAAAAGAAATATAGTTTGAAACGAATTCAATAATATCTACAGCTCTGTATGGTACAGCACAATCATGTAGCCTTAAGATAGATCTGAAAATTACTAATAAAGTTTTGATAACGTGATCTAAAACTTTTTTCATTTCTCTGTCAGATCTTATATTCATTAAGAAATTATTTTTGTATTTGAGTAATAAACTTTTTATTTCAGATTCGCACTCCAAACGTAAAAAATGTTTGTTTACGTATATAGAAGGCACTAAATCTTCTCCATACACAATTCTATGGTTTTCTTTTATGTCTGCATATTCAATTGCATAAACGTCAAATGATGAATACCATTCGTCTCTGTTCATTATTACAGGAATTGGATTTTTTGCTTTAACCCATTTTCGAACAGGTTTAGATATAGCATATAAATCTTCTGCATTTAATGTATTTGTAATAATCATTAAGTTAAGATTTTTTTTCGTATCTTCAACATTAGCTTGAGAGCCAAAAGCTATTACAGATACAAGATTTTGCCCTAATTTTTCTTTTAAACTTTCAATTAATTTGTCTAAATTTTTCATTTCTTTACCTTTTTTATAAATAATAATTTTTCAGTTCTTAGTGTCTACCAGCTGCCAGAGCATCCGCTACCACCAAATCCGCCGCCGCCACCGAAGCCACCAAAACTTCCGGAGCTAAATCTTCTTCTAGGTGAAAAGATACTCATAATTATTGCTAAAGGATAAATCCACCAAGGATAGTGCTCTCTGTTTCTGGAATTTGTTGGTGCAGAAATTTGTTGAGGACAATAGCCTTGCGTTTTAATTTCTACTCCTTCAGCTTGTGCGACTGTTTCTGCTAAAACATAAGCACCACGTCTGATGCCGTTTTCATAATCTTCTTTTTTGTAATATGGCAAAATATCTTTATCGCGAATATTTTCAAGAGTGCTGATAGAAATTTTATTTTCTAATCCTAAACCAAGTTCAATTCGCATTCTTCGTTCATTTGGAGCTGTCAAAAATACCATTCCGTTATTTTTTCCTTTTGCTCCGAGTTTATATGAACGTCCAATATCAATTGCAACATCTTCGACAGCTCTACCATCCAAAGATGGTAAAGTTACTACAACTAAATCAGCTCCGGATTTCTTTTGCAAATCCCATAATGTCATATTCAAATCATTTTCAACTTCGGGAGACAATATATTAGCTTCGTCTGCAATAAAACCGTTAAACTTGAGAGTTATTGCATCTGCTTGTACTCCAATCATCATTAGAAGTAATAAAACCAAAAACCAACATTTCTTAATCATATATATAATTTTAACAATGTATCCAGCTTCTGTCAAGCTTTGAATATTGTTAAAAGAATAATTATTTACAAAAAACAAAATGAGTAAATAAAAAAGGCGACACCCAGATTCGAACTGGGGGATAAGAGCTTTGCAGGCTCCTGCCTTACCACTTGGCCATGTCGCCGTCCTCGTTACTCTATAATAAAAAAGACATGATAAAAAGTCAAGGAGCAAATAAGTTAATATTTGTTAAAAGTCAAGCAATTATTCTGCAATAAATTTTTTTATATAAATACAGGGGAACTAAAAGGAAAGGAATTGTTATGTTTAATAGGATTGCGACTGCGGTGATTAAAGGTTGCAAGAACAGAATAGATTTATATCCAAAATTGTTAAGGGCTGATAGTGCTTGGACCCCAAGGATTGCTAAAAATATAACACCTTGCGAAAAACATGCTTTCGAAAATTATATTTTAACAAAAAATAAAGTTCGAAATGATGTTGCAGATGTAATAGTAAACAGTAAAGTGGCGATGCGAATGTATTGTGCCACAGGTCAAGTTGCAAGCAATCAATCATTTATGCAAATATTAGATAACTTAGATGATTTAGTAAGATTTTTTACTTAAAAAATATGTTAAGAAAAAAGAACCGTCATTTCTGACGGTTCTTTCTGATTTTATTAAGAAATCGTTTTCGCTTCATTCCCTCCAAGTTTGTAAGGAGAAGCAGTTACGCTTCTATTTGCTTGGGTAGTAATCTCTAACAACACCATTGAAAGCGTCAATATAAATTGCTTTAATATCTTCCATCAATGGATATGCAGGGTTTGCACCTGTACATTGGTCGTCAAATGCAAGTTCTACCATTTCATCCAATTTTGCATTGAAGTCTTCTTCTGATACTCCAAATTCTTTGATAGAGAATGGTAAGTTGATTTTTTTCATCAAATCTTCAATAGCTTTGATGTATAGTTCAACTTTTTCATCATCAGTTTTACCGCCCAAACCAAGTTCATCAGCAATTTGTCCATATTTAGCTTTAGCGTTAGGGAACTTGTATTGAGGGAAGATTGCTTGTTTTTTAGGACAATCTACTGCGTTGTATTTGATTACTTGTCTGAATAACAATGCGTTAGCTACACCGTGTGGTACGTGGAACATAGCACCTAATTTGTGAGCCATTGAGTGACATAATCCTAAGAATGAGTTTGCAAATGCCATACCTGCGATTGTTGCTGCATAGTGCATTTTTTCTCTTGCGATAGGATCGTTAGCGCCTTCTTTGTATGATCTTTCTAAGTATCTGAAGATTAACTTAGCTGCTTCTAAAGCATTTGAATTTGTAAAGTTTGTAGCCATACAAGATACATAAGCTTCAGTTGCGTGAACTAATGCGTCAATACCAGATGCAGCTGTCAATCCTTTAGGCATACCATCAACGAAGTTAGGGTCGATGATTGACATGTTTGGAGTCAAAGCGTAATCTGCGATTGCGTATTTTACGTGAGTTTCGTCATCAGTGATGATAGCGAAAGGTGTTACTTCAGAACCTGTACCTGATGTTGTAGGGATAGCAACCATAGTAGCTTTTTTACCAAGTTCAGGAATTTTACAAATTCTTTTTCTGATATCTAAGAATCTCATAGCGATATCTTCAAAGTTTGTGTCAGGTTGTTCATATAATAACCACATAATTTTAGCAGCATCC
>CAKUQA010000222.1 GCA_934675225.1 uncultured Candidatus Melainabacteria bacterium
GTTTACTCTAACACAGGTGGTCAAGCTTCTAAATCAACACCAACTGGTGCTGTTGCGAAGTTTGCTACAGGTGGTAAGAAAACTTACAAGAAAAATATGGGCTTGATGAGCATGTCTTATGGTTATGTATATGTAGCATCAGTTGCATTGGGTGCAGACAGAGGTCAAACTCTTAAAGCATTCCAAGAAGCTGAAGCTTATAACGGACCATCAATTATCTTTGCTTATGCTCCTTGTATCGCTCACGGTATCGATATGAGCAAAACTCAAACTGAACAAAAACGTGCAGTTGAAGCTGGATACTTCCCATTGTACAGATACAATCCGGAAAAACCTGAAGCTCCATTCACTTGGGATGCTAAAGATCCTAAAGGTAGCTTCCAAGAATTCATCAAATCAGAAGGTCGTTATAAATCATTAATGAAAACTAACCCTTCTGAAGCTGAAGAATTATACGAAAAGGCAGAAAAAGATGCTGCAACTCGTATGTCAGTATTCAAAGCTGTTGGTGAATTGCTTCGATAAGCACTAAACAATGGTAACATTGAAAAGAGGTATCAAAAATGATACCTCTTTTTTTAGTATTTTTTATATATAAAAACAATGACTGCAACAAAAGTTACAGTCATCGCCTTAATATATATTTTGTTTCCTTAATTAAGCATTTTCTTCTGTATTAGTAAGAACTTCGTCCAAGCCTTCTGTTGGTTTTTTTAATAATTCTAAATCTTCGGCATTCTGAGCGTCTGTTTTAAGAAAATCATTTTCCATTGATAACTCACGGACTCTTGCTTGAGCAAGATTAGATTGCGCGTTTTTTAATCTAGTATAATTGTTTACGAAATCTTTATTTTGCGCATTTGCAGAACTGAATGAGTGGAACATGCCGCCGAATAATAACAATGAAGGAGCCCAAGATAGCATCGATGCTCCAAATTCTTTCAATGCAGAAGGCGTTTTTTCTACAACTTTTTTCAAGCTATTTTTTGCGCCAACCATTAATTTACTGTCATTCAAGAATTCTGCTACATTTCCTGTAGCTTTTTGCAAAAATTTAGGAGCTTTTTTACTTGCAATTTTTTCAGCACCTTTGCCAACTAGCAATACAGCTCCGACCCCAGCTGCCAATGTTCCAAGTAATGAAATAACAGGGTGTTCTCTATCAAAATTTCTTGCTTCCGGAGATTTTTCTACTAATTTATTTCGTCCAATTCTTATAGCATCTACTGCAAGTAAAGCTGCAGTCCAACCAGCAGCTATTTGCAAGCCGTTTGCAACTCTAGCAGCTACCCCTGTAACTTCTTTAGAAAATATTTTAGACTTCCCTTTAGTAAAAACAGCTGCACCTAAACCAGCTGCAATTGGAGCTGAATAGAATAATGCATTTGTAACTTTTCTGGATTTTTTATTATCAAATTTTGATGCTGTTTCCATATAAGCGATTTGACGGATTGAATTGTCGTCTAAACCTATTAAAGCATCAACATTATCACGTTTTCCTCTAAAATTAGGAGCCGAAATTGCTGAAATTTGCATACACACCTACACTTTCACAAATTGTATTATACTTTAGTAAAACCCAAAAGTAAATTTTTTTGCTATAATACCAATTTTTTGTTAAGAATATTTACACAAAGTTATATTTAGATTATTATACGTATATGAAAAATTTTTACATTCACACCATGGGCTGTAAATCCAACCAATTTGAAAGCTCGATAATTGCCGAAAATTTAAAAAATAATGGTTTAAATCAAGTTAAAAAAGTTGAAGAAGCTGATTATTATATATTGAATTCTTGCACAGTCACTCATAAAAGTGATAATGAAGCTTTGTATCTTTTAAGGGCTGCAAAACATAAAAATGCAAATTTATTGACTATTATAACCGGTTGTGTTGCTCAAGTTGAAAAAGAAAAACTTTTAGAAAATGAGTTTGTTGATTTGGTTGTTGGAAATGATGAAAAACTTGATTTGTTTAAAGTATTATCAAATGTGCAAGAGAAAAGTTGTGCTGTTTCTGACATTATGCATAGAACTGATTTTAGCAAAGTTGTATTGACAGATATGACAAAAACTCGTGCCAGTCTAAAAATTCAGGATGGTTGTGACAACAGATGCTCTTATTGTATAATACCTTTCGCTCGAGGGAAAAGTAGAAGTGCTGATATTGAATTTATTGTTGAACAAATAAATAATTTTTCAAAACATGGCTTTAAAGAAGTTGTTTTGACCGGAATTCATATTGGTCAATGGGGAAAAGATATCGGACTTGAACTTTTGGATTTGATTAAAGCAATTGAAGAAAGAACTACAATTGAGAGATTTAGAATGGGCTCATTAAATCCTACAGAAATTACGGATGAAATGCTTGAATATTTGCAAAAATCGAAAAAATTCTGTCCTCATTTTCATTTGTCGTTGCAATCGGCATGTAATAAAACTTTAAAATCAATGAATAGATTTTATAAAGTTGAAGATTATTTAGCTCAAATAGATCGGATTAATCAAATATTTGATTTGCCGTTTTTAGGAAGTGATATTATAACAGGCTTTGCAGGTGAAACAGAAGAAGATTTTCAGACAACTGTTGAAAATTTAAGAAAATCAGGACTTTCGCAAATACATGTTTTCCCATATTCTGTTAGAGAAGGCACAATTGGAGCTAAGGCAACAGAGCAAGTTGATGAAAAAGTTCGTCAAATGCGTGCAGATATTGTGAAAGCTTTGTCATATTTAAAACACACAGAATTTATTAATAAAAATATTGGGAAAATTCATGAAGTTTTAGTAGAGAAACATCCTGATAAAAATACAGGGCTTTTAAAAGGTGTTACAAGAAACTATTTGACAGTTTTAATAAATTCTAAAGACGAAACTTTATTAAATTCTTTGCAACAAGTAAAAATTACCAAATATGAAAATGGAAAAATTTTTGGAGAGTTGGTTTAAATGACGAAGGTCGTCACTTTGAACTTGATTCAGAGTCTACTAATACCAGTTCTCTCCTTTAATTAGTGCGGCTTTGCGGACGGAGTCTAACGAGTCCGGATAGCGAGCAGATGGAGCAAACTGTAATTATAATGTTCTCGCCCCTTGAGGGAGAGAAGAAATTTCTTAGCGAATTGCGTGAGCTTAGAAATTTCAGAGAGGGGTTCAATTTAAAACGTAGTTGTCGGAATAGCAATTTCGATCGACGACTTTACTTTTTAAGAAACATTAATTATAATAGTGATATGTCACATCACGATAAAAATAATAAAGGTAGATCGGCATTGCTATGCCGACAAGGTAAAGAACTTAGTGCCCTAGTGCCTCAGTATCTTAGTAACTTTTCTGATACGGTCTTTTCACGTTTCACGTCTCCCTTTTCACTCAACCGTAAAGCAGCGTTTACCCTTGCCGAAGTCCTCATAACTCTTGGTATTATC
>CAKUQA010000223.1 GCA_934675225.1 uncultured Candidatus Melainabacteria bacterium
GGGTAAACTTAATACCTTAATTGATAATTCCAGCAGTGATTTAGAACAATTAATGGTCATGATGGATAAAGCAACCACTGATTTTAATATGCTATCTTACAACATCAATAATATTATTGGAGACCCTCAATTTAAAACAACAATTATGTCTACTGCAGACTCTGTTGATAAGCTGTCCCAAAACCTTAACAAGATTATTGGTGATGAAAAAGAAGCAGAACAAATGGCTGAAGATTTGCGAGCAATTACACATAATGTTAATGAAATCAGCGGTTATGTAAATTCAATGACCAAAGATGATCAATTGAAGAAAGACATAAATAGAGCGGTAGCAAATGTAAATACTGCTATGGTAGATATCTCTACTACATTAAATACAGTTAATAAATTAACTCCGGACAAGAAAACAGAATTGCAATCAATTATTGAAGATACAAGAGAAACAACTTGTAATTTAAGAAAATTTTCTGAAAAACTAAATAAAAGATTTTTACTTTGGAGATTAATGTTCTAATGAATTTTAAAACAGAAATAACAAAAATTCACTATGACAAAAATGCTACAGGTTTCTTTGTAAAACTTTTAGAGTTTGCATCTGTTTTTTACGGAATAGGTAGTGGTTTAAAAAATAAGCTATATGATACCAAAATTCTAAAGCCTAAAAAAGTTAATGCATTTGTCATTTCAGTTGGCAACATTACAACAGGAGGAGTTGGAAAAACTCCGGTAGTTGCAGAAATTGCCAAATATTTAACCTCAAAAGGAGAAAAAGTTGCAATTATTTCAAGAGGCTATGGCGGAAAACTTTCTAACAAAAATATTAATATAATTTCTGACGGGAAAAATATTTTTTATAATGCAAGATTAGCCGGAGACGAACCTTTTTGGCTTGCTCAAAATTGTAAAGAAACAATTGTAATAACGACCAAAAATCGTTATGCCGGTGCAAGATTCGCTATCGAAAAATTTGGAGTAACACAAATTATTCTTGATGATGGTTTTCAGCATAGAAAACTTCATAGAGACCTGGATATAGTCCTTATTGATAGCAAAATGGGATTCGGGAATGAGAAACTTCTTCCTGCCGGCCCATTGAGAGAAGGTATGGAGGCTTTCTCAAGAATTAACAAATTGGTTGTTGTAAGTAAAGATACAGACCATTCTCGCGCAGAAAAAATTGCCAAAATAATGTCAAAAAAAATGAAAGTAAAAACTGCTGTTTGTGTAACTGAGCCTGATTTTGTATATAACATAAAAACAAACGAAAAACTTAAAGATAATGCTAAAATAACTGCAATTTGCGCCATTGGTCAACCAAAACAATTTTATCAGTTTTTAAACAATTATGAAATTAAACAAACAATTGATTTTGACGACCATCACATGTATACAGAAAACGAGTTGCCTTCCGGCATAATTGTAACAACAGAAAAAGATGCTGTTAAAATGAAGGATTTCACACGCAACGACATCTATGCTTTAAAATTAAAAACCTCTATTGATGTTGAATTTTTATTAGATTAATGATAACTTTCATATAAAAGAATGTGTACTTTTTACAAAAAAACATTATCATATAAATATGAAAAAACTTTTATTTATAATCTTAATACTATTCTGCTTTGCAGGAAATTATGCTCTCGCAGACGGAGATTTGTGGGATAATTTTGGAGATCAAAATACCTATGGACAAAAAGCCGTAACTGATCAGGATTTTCAAAAAGCATTGGATAGCAAGAAAACTAAAAAGAAAAAAAACAAAAACATTCCCAAAGGAGAAAGTTTTTCTCAAAGTAATGAAACTGAAGCTATTACAAATACAAGTAAAGAACTTCCAATTCTATTAATACCTTTGACTTTAAAGGTTGGTGACGGAATAATTCCAATTGGGCATTATCAAGTTGAAGGAATAAAAGAAAATGGACAAATTTTCTTAGAACTATACCAAGGGCATACCGTTATTGCAAAACTTCCTGCAGAAGAAACAAATGACGATTTTGGAGAACAATCTATCAAGTTCGTAAAACTTATCCCACATGGCGATTACCATGTTCAAATTATATATGGTTGTATTGATTTTAACGCCTATTCAGTAATTGACATTGATGAATAGTATTGCTAAAATTGGGATAAGAAAAGGGGTGTAAATATGAAAAGAGCAATTGTAATGGTTATTGATTCTATGGGTACAGGCGCTATGCCTGATTGTCAAGAATTTAACGATATACCGGAATGCAACACTTTAAAACATGTTTGTGAATTTAACAACGGATTAAATGTTCCTAACATGGAGAAAATGGGACTTGGAAATATTCAAGATTATGAAGGTATAAAAAAAGTTGAAAACCCTACTGCACAGTATGGAATTATGGAAGAAAAGTCTAAGGGTAAAGATACAACTACAGGACATTGGGAAATGGCAGGTATTGTATCGGCAAAACCTTTTGCAACATTTCCAGAAGGTTTTCCACAAGAACTTGTTGAAGAATTTATAAAAGAAACTAATTGCGGGGGAATTTTAGCAAACAAACCTGCAAGCGGAACTGCAATTATTACAGAACTTAATGAAGAACATCATAAAACAAAATTTCCAATTGTTTACACCAGTGCTGACAGTGTTTTCCAAATCGCAGTTGATACTGATTTAATCCCGCTTGAAACTCTTTATCAATGGTGCACGATAGCTAGAAAAATTTTAGATAATGGGAATTGGAATGTTTCCAGAGTAATTGCAAGACCTTACAAAATTATTGATGGAAAGCCTACAAGAATTTCTAAAGACAGAAGGGACTATTCAATGATACCTCCGCACTCTGTGTTAAATGATATTAAAGCAGCCGGAGCTAAGGTTATTGGGATTGGTAAAATTGAGGACATTTTCTCAAAATCAGGTATTACGCACGCTATACATACAGGTTGCAATAAAGAAGGCTTAGAACTTACGCTAAAAGCTGTTAAAAATGAATTAGATTTAGATAAAATAGCTTATAACCCAAATACTCAATTTACAAATGATGCGTCATTTATTTTTACAAATCTTGTAGATACAGACATGCTTTTTGGCCATAGAAATGATGCCAAAGGCTATGGTAAAGCTATTGAAGAAATTGATACTTATGTTGATGACATTGTAAATTTTATGACTGATGAAGATTTGTTAATAATAACAGCAGACCATGGCTGTGACCCTACTGTTCCAGGAACAGACCATACAAGAGAATATGTTCCTATTCTTGTTTTTAACAAAAAACAAAAAGGCGAAAACCTTGGAATAATAAAGGGTTTTGACTATATCGCCAATAGAATAAAAAACTGGTTAGAAATATAGTTATACAATTGAAATTTAAAATCTTTTATATTATAATCAAGATTGTGAAGAAATTCACGATTGTATAAAAACTATAAGGAG
>CAKUQA010000224.1 GCA_934675225.1 uncultured Candidatus Melainabacteria bacterium
TACCATTGAATTATTTCTTTACCATCGATTTTGAACGTAAATTTCTGTGATAAGTTATAGCAAAACGGTGCGCTTCTTCTCTTATAAGTTGGAAAAGGAATAGGGCACTTGAGTTTCTTGGTAATATTACAGGTTTTGATTGTTTTGGAAGAAAAACTTCTTCGTGTTTTTTTGCAAGACTAACTACATCAATATCTTTTACACCAAGTTCTTCAATAATTTGCATTACGCTAGACAATTGCCCTTTGCCACCATCAATTATAATTAAGTCCGGCTTTTCCCATTTCGGTTCTCCCAAACGAGAAAGTCGTCTTGTCAAAACTTCTTTCATAGATAAAAAGTCATCAGGTTTTCCTTCAGTTGTTTTGACTTTAAATCTTCTATATTCGGAGCCTTTTTTTACTCCGTTTTCAAAAACAACCATTGAGGCAACAGTGTTTGTTCCTTGAATGTGAGAAATATCATAACATTCCATTCTGTGAGGGAAATTTTTTAGTTGAAGTTTTTCTGCCAAATAAGAACCGATTTCGTTGAAATCTTCATATATTGATGCCATTTTTTTGATTTTTGCATTATCAAGAACTACTTTTGCATTTTTATCTGCAAGCATTTGTAATTCTTTGCCTTGCGCAGATTTTCCATAACTTATTTTTACTTTTTTCTGAGCTAAGATTGCAAGCCATTCTTCATATAAGGCTTTTTCGCCTACTGCTTCCAATTCATTTGAAACAATTCTATCAGGATATCCAAGTTTTAGTGTACTGTAATATTCTTTGAAAAATGTTGCAAAAAATTCTGTTCTGTCGTCAGCTTCAACATCATAGACAAAATCTTTTTTATCAATCAATCTACCTTCTCTAATCATTAGAATTACAATTGCAAAAATTCCATCATCAGCCATTAATGAGATAACATCTTCATTAAGCTTAGTATTTTCGTAAACTACTTTTTGTTTTTCTAATGTTTTAGCTAAATCGTTGTAGCTGTCACGAAGTTTTGCGGCTTTTTCAAATTGCAAACTATCAGAATATTTTTGCATCTGTTCTTTTAGTTGCCTCATTAACTCTGATTGTTTTCCTGATAGAAACAATTCTGCTTGTTTTACTAAATTTTTATATTCTTCTGAGCTAACCTTATTTTGACAAGGAGCCATGCATCTGCCTATATGGTAATAAAGACAAGGTCTGTCTTTAAATTTTGGTGTTTTGCATTGTTTGAGTGGAAAAATCTTTTTTAAAAAATCCAAAGTTGCATGCATAGCTCGAATATCTGTATAAGGTCCATAATATCGACCTTTGTCAGGATTTAAGTTTTTTTTGCGAACGATTGTAATTCTTGGAAAAGCTTCGTCTGTAATAAGAAAATACGGATATTTTTTGTCGTCTTTTAATAAGATATTATATTTTGGTTTATATTTTTTGATTAAATGACTTTCAAGGATTAGTGCTTCAACCTCGGTATTGGTAATAATGTATTCCATTCGTTCGATTTGCGAAACGAGGACATTAACCTTTACGCTATCATGTTTACGGTTAAAGTAGCTCATTACACGTCGTTTTAAGATTTTTGCTTTTCCGACGTAAATTACTTCTCCGTCTTTGTTATAGTAAATATAACACCCTGGGAGTGATGGCAATAATTTTAAAGTTTGTTTTAAATTGTCATTCATCAACTTTATTATAACACGTTTTTATATGATGAGTTAAGTTATTCTTATTACTTGTTTACGTAAAAATCTGCTTGTGTAAGTACTTTTTGAGGATTGTCTTTTGAATAAACTTTCATGATATAAAAGCCTTTTTCGTTTAGGACAAAATAATCGGTATAATAATTTATTTCTTCGTCTTTCAATCTAATATTGTATGTTTGTTGTAGTTTATAACCGAATTGTCCGTAACTGTTATCTTTTTTTATGATTTGTATATACAAGTATCTGGACTCAACCTTTTTGGGCATTAGAATTACATAGTAAATTCTTCTCCCTGCAAGGAAAGTTTTAGAATAATCATAAATATTTTTTTCGGTAATTGGATATTTATTAAATAAAATTGCAGCTTTATCCGTTGTGCAAGCAGAAGTTACAAGTATTGTAAACAAAATCGTGAATGTAAAGATTAATTTTTTCATTTTTCCAGTGTTTTAATTTTTGCTTCAACAGCTTTTGTTGTTGCTTCATCTTTGCTATGAGTTAAAAAGATTTTATAATTGTTCAAAGCTTCTTTTGTATTTCCATCTTGCTCATAAGCAATACCTAAGGCGTAGTATGCGTATCCGTAATTTGGATTAAGTGCGATTACGCGATGGAATGCTTCTTTGGCTTTTCCGTTGCTTTTGTCATTCGCGTAAACAAGTCCTAAATTAAACCAACCATCAGTGTAATTCGGGTTTACAACGATTGATTTTTTATAAAAACTTATAGCGTTTTTGCTGTCATTTTTAAGTTTATAAATATTACCTATTTTTAGTAACGTAACTTCGTCAGATGGATTAATTTTCAAAGCCTCTTGATAGTTATGAATTGCAACATCATAATTTTTGCTTTTGTAATTTTCATCGCCTTTTACGATTAAATTCTTATTTTGTTCTGCATCTTCTGCTTCACCGGCTTTTATTGAGTCCATAGAAAGTGAAATTTCTTTAATTCCATCATTTGTATCTACTGTTTTTGTAGTTGATTGTTTATTTGAAGATGCAATAAATTCTGCAAATTCTTTACTATATTGACTCTTGTCTGGAGACATCGCAATAGCTTTTTCATAATATTCTGTTGCTTTTTCATTCAAACCGCAAGCTCTATATGATTTGGCAAGTCCAAAGTATGCAAAACTGTCTTTTGTTCCGCCTTCAATAGCTTTTTCAAAATACTCTGTTGACAAAGTATAATTTTGAGCTTTTAAGTTTTCTTCTCCTAACGAAACATAAGCTGCAGTTAAATTAGAACTGATTGAATCGTTTGCTTTTTCTTTTAATAATTCTGTATAAATGTCAATTGCGCCATTATAATCTTTCATGGCGTGAAGAACTAATGCCTTGTTAAATCTCAAATTATAATCGTCTTTTTTGGTAACAAGAGCTTCATTATAATATTTTAAAGCGTTTGTATAATCATGTTTCAAATGATAGCATTCAGCCAAATCTTCTTCCAAATTTGCATCTTTTGCATCTTTTTGAAGTTCAAGAGCTTTTTCGTAATTTGCGATTGTATTATCAAGTTGATTTAAGCGTTTGTATACAATTCCTATATTTTGGTATGCTCTTGCATCGTCCGGATAATTTGCGATATATATTTTGTAATTTTCAACAGCTGCTTCGTCTTGTCCCATATCTGCCAACAAATTCCCGTAATCAAAACGAATAGAGTGTAGCGAAGGTTGTTGTCTGAATACTACATCATAT
>CAKUQA010000225.1 GCA_934675225.1 uncultured Candidatus Melainabacteria bacterium
CCTTGTCATTGGTGTGAACCAGATTTTAATAAAAAAAATGAAAAGAAAAAGTGTGATAATTGCAAAAACTTATTGGAAGAATTAAATAAGCTAAAGGAAATAACTGAAAATCAAAAACTTAAATATACAGACTTTAATAGGCTTATATCTTCTATTAAGTATAAAGATAACGAAAGACTTGCAGACTTAAGAAAAAGAAGAAAAGAAGCGTTGTTAAGTCTAATAAAAGATGATAGTAATAAAGAACAAGTTCAAATCATAAAAAAATTACTAGATATATGTTTTACGAATGAAGTTGTAATAAAAGACTTGGATGAATAATCATCACACATATAAATTAAAAAATCTGCAATTCGTGTTGAATACAGTCGCTGTTTAAGTTTGAGCTGTATTTTGCTACTGCAATTTGTAAAGATTTGTATCTAAAAATAGACGAATTTTAACAGGATTAATGTGTAAAATCAGCAAAAATCAGCAAAAATTCGCTTAATTTTCTCCTTTTTTTTAGTGCTAATAGTCACTGATACTATAGAGTTGTAGATTTTTCTGATTTTGAGGAAAATCTACATTAGCTAAAAGGCACGTTATTTTTGAAAAAGCAGTATGTTTGATTCAGAATAAGAGCATAAAGAACGCCGGAACTATAAAATATAAAACAGGCCAAATCAGACTAATGATATAGGTCTTAGGTAGTTTTGTGCAAAATTTCAGAATAAAGCTAGAAGAAATAATATTAAAAAAGAAAGGACACGAAAGATGAAACAGAAAGAAAAAGACAATAATTTACTCAATGAAAAAAGAAAGAAGCTATATGCTAAATATTTGCAAATAATTGGTCTGGACGAAAAATTTCCAGAAATCAAAAAGAAGAAATTTGTAAAGTAAAAATAAAGGAATGATTACAGCTTATAAAAGGGACTAAATAAAATCGGGGAATTGAACTTGATTTACTTAATGAACTCAATGAACTTAACTTTCTCGTCCTAACCGGATTAGACGGGTCTGCTCAACCAAGAAAATCATACTTCATTTCTCCGTAAGGGAAGATTTTTTATCCTTATTTCACTTAATACTTAATTAAGCCATATTCGGATAGCTCTTTTTCTTCTCTTTTTTACCGGCCGTCGCTCAGGCTCCGTCCGGCCCCAATTGAGGGCAATCGGGTTGTAATCATATGCGGGAGTCCCATTTACCTGCACTCGCCCTCTTTTTAATAATGAAAGGGATATGATGACACAAGCAGATACAAGAAACGAAAACGAAAACGAAAAACAACTCAATTTATTCGGAATTTCAACTCTACCGGAATTGGCTGAAATCTTAGATTCCCCAGTAAGAAGTTTAATTGATGCAAGCCAAAAAGGATACCGAAGTTACTATGTTCAGGGAAAAACAAAGAAACGATTAATTGAAGAACCTAATGCAATTTTAAAACTCCTACTAAAAAATTTAAAAGAAATATTGTTTGAAATGTTTGACTGTGCAGAATACAACAAGTGTTGGTCGGGAGGAAATAACTACCGGAATGTCCAAGCTCATGCAGGACAACATGCATATGTAACAACCGACATTTCAAGTTTCTTCACCAATTCAAAGGCTCGTTATGTTCGGAAATTTTTTAAAAACAAACTTAATATCTCAGGAGAAGCTCTGGAGATATTGGTGCAAATGTGCACATATCGGGGACATATTCCAACTGGAGCTCCAACTAGTAGTATTCTTGCATTTTTATCTCATAAGGACTTGTTTGATGAAATCGCAGAATACATGAGCAAAAGAGATATAACGTTTACTTTATATGTTGATGACATAACTCTTTCAGCAAAACACGGCATTTCAGGAAAGGAAATTAAATTTATAAAATCTGTATTAAAAAGACACAAGCTAGAAATAAAGCCCGAAAAGACAAAATTCTATAGCTATAAAAAAGCGATGATTACTGGATTTTACTTTACTCAAAGCGGTAAAATCAGTGTCCCAGATAGTGTTGGACATAAAGTCGTTTCTTTGTTGAGAGAGAAACCATTGGAAGATATGAATAAAAAAGAATTAAGAAGAGTAATAGGATTAATAAATTACTGCCAAACGGCAGACAAACGAAGCTTTTCGACTACAAAAAAGAATGCAATTCAAGCATTAAAAAGACTCGATAAAAAAGAAAAAGGAGGAAGCAATGCTTAAAATAACAAATATAATTAATGAAAATATGATAGGTGTTTGTGGGGATAAAACTTGCTGCACAGAAGGAAGTAATTTGATGCAAATAAAAGTTATTCCTGCAATACCGCTTCGAGATTTTTACAATAAACACCTGGAAGGTATAAGAGGAATGAATATTGGGAAACATTTTGACTATATAAATACATTCCAAATCGCTTCAACCAAAATGACAAAAACTGATAGATTGATTTTAAAAGAGTTAGAAATTGGAGATGTATTCACATTTGACATAAGCATAAATATTTTAAGTTCTATCGATAGCAATGAAGGAAGCAATACCTGTAGGGAAATTCCAGATATAAAAAATTGTCTATATTCAAATTTAAGAAAATACCGAGACAATGATTGTATTGATAGAATTGTAACAACAGCTCTTCAAAATGCAGATAGATATAGCTTTAATTACAATGCACCAAGAACATTTAGAGAATTAAAAGCACTGGTAAATAAGATGTCTGAGGATAATTTATCCGAAGCAACTGCAGATATGTATACTCAATGGCAATATGTTTGTCTTGATAACGATTTTACTAACTTCGATTTTGACAATTATTTTTACTATAATCAAGATCTAGTTGAACGTGATAATGCCTTGTTTGAATTATCTGCACTTGGCTACTTTAAGCACAATCCAATTCCACTGAATCTAGACCTTCCAAAATATTTTAAGAATGTTATTGATAAAACTCACTACTTAGATTTTGACAGGAAGTGTTTATTTTAATATTGATTACGAGAATAGAATAGGGAGGAATAAATTTTACCCTCTTTATAGAGTTGAACAACAAAAAATAAGAAAAGGGTGTTTTTATAAATGATCACAATTAAAACAGATAATTCAATAATAAATATATTGGCAAATAATTCTAAGATTTCTATCGAAAAAGGTTTTGAATTTATTGTTGCTTATGTAGATGCAATAAAAGAAATTTATGAAGCAGCAAATGTTAATAATTCTGGAAAAGAAAATGAATCTTAGCTAATATAAAAAAGGGAGTAGAATGCATGGAAAAAGCGGTTGTGTATGCAAGAGTATCGTCAGAAGAACAAGCAAAACACGGATTTAGTATTGATAATCAAAAAAGACAGTGTATAGAATTTGCAGAAAAGCAAGGCTATTCAGTGGTAAAAGTATTTGTTGATGAAGGAAAATCGGCTAA
>CAKUQA010000226.1 GCA_934675225.1 uncultured Candidatus Melainabacteria bacterium
AATACCCCTCTCTTGAATTTGTAAGCGCGCTTTTGCTTGCTAACAAATTCTATCTCTCCCCGTTGGGGCGAGAATATTATAGTTACAGTCATTCTGAGGGCTTTGCCCGAAAGAATCCAGCTGATTAAATGCTTAATATTGTCTGTCGCACTATAGACTAGATTGTTTACCCATTCTAACTCTCCCTAGTTAAGGGAGAGAACTAATTGATAGACTCTGGATCAAGTTCACAATGACTGTTTTGGTAATTTCTGATTGTTTTTTGGTATTCATAATAAAAGAACAGGCTTTACACCTGTTCTTTTACTCTTTTGTATCATTCTTTATCAATATTTATGAGTTTAGAATGAATTAGTCATCAGCGTGACCAGCTGTTCCTAGAACGTCACGCATTTTGTGCATAACCATTTCTTTTACAGCTGTTCTTCCTGGTCCCATATATTCTCTTGGGTCGAATTTTTCAGGATGTTCAACAAAGAATTCTCTGATTGTTGAAGTCATAGCCAATCTCAAGTCTGTATCGATATTGATTTTAGCTACACCGTGTTTAGAAGCGTAGTTAAGCATATCTTCTGGAACACCTTGAGCGTTAGGCAATTGACCACCGAATTTGTTACATTTAGCAACGAATTCAGCTGGAACTGATGAAGATCCGTGCAATACTAATGGATAATCTGGGAATCCAGCATCTTCCAATGCTTTTTTGATTTCAGCAAGTCTTTCGAAGTCTAATTTAGCTTCTCCTGAGAATTTATAAGCTCCGTGAGAAGTTCCGATAGCTACTGCTAATGAATCGCAGCCTGTTTCTTTTACAAATCTAACTGCTTCTGCAGGATCTGTATAAGTTGAATCTTTTGCGTGAACTTTAACATCGTCTTCAACACCAGCTAGTTTACCAAGTTCTGCTTCAACAGAAACACCGTGTTTGTGAGCGTAGTCAACAACTTCTTTAGTAACTCTGATGTTTTCTTCTAATGGGAATCTTGAACCATCAATCATAACTGATGAGAAACCACCATCAATACAAGCTTTACAAATTTCAAAATCAGCACCGTGATCTAAGTGCAAAGCGATAGGAACTGTAGTTGTAGCAAGAGCTGCTTCAACTAATTTGATTAAATATGTTTGGTTAGCATATTTTCTAGCACCTGCTGATACTTGCAAAATAATAGGTGATCTAGTTTCTTCTGCAGCTTCTGCAATACCTTGCAAAATTTCCATGTTGTTAACGTTGTAAGCACCGATAGCATATTTGCCAGCTAATGCTTTTTTGAACATTTCGCCTGTTCCAACTAATTTTCTTTCACTCATTTTGAGTCTCCTTCTTTCTGTATGTATCTCTACAACACTTGTAGTAATTAGTCTTAATATCACCATGTAGATTACAACAAACAAAAAATGCGCGCAAGTGTAAAGAAATATTAATATTGTATATACAATTTTACAAATGCTTAAATCTATTGCTATAATAACATTTATAAGGGATTAATGAATAAATGGACTAGCAAAAAAATTTTTGTGTAAGTCTTAAAAAATTAAATATGTGAAAAAAATAGGGGTAAAATTATGGTAATAAGAGCAATTTCACCGGTATCTTATACAAATGGGTACAATCAGGTTAATTTTGAAGGTAAAAAAAATAACAAAAGAAATTATGAAAGCGGCTATTCATCAAATTCTTTTATGAAGTCTGTTCCTTTGGCAACATTAATTGCGATGAGTCCTTTGAATGGTATTCAGGCACAAACTTCTGCTCCAAATTCAAATGAAAAAATTGTACACATGGTAACATATAAAAATCCGGTTGACGATGGCTGCAATATCTTGTATATAAGTAATGACGGAAATGACGATGATATTGAAGCGATTGCTTTGCAACATGGTAGAAATTTGTCATATACAAGAAATATTCGTGGTATCGATACAAAATTGATTAAGCGTGAAAACTTTAAACAATATTTGGATACTCTAAAAACTGTAAATGTTACATACGATTATGAGGATGGTTCTCCTAGCAGAACAGAAAAGAAATATATTGTTGCAGGTCGTCGAGCTTATGATGTATATGTAGATAGAGCGGATGATTTAAAAGAATTGAAACATACAAGTGGTAAAACAGACCATGATGAATATGAAATTGATAAAGAATTATATGATTTCTTGAAACAGTTCATGAAAGAAGATTATATCAAAACTGAAAATAGAAAAACTAAGGTCGCTAAGGGTAGTGATTTAGATTTCTTAAAAGATATAATGTAAACATTTGTAAATAGTTTGAAACATGCTGAAATCATGGGTTTTAGCATGTTTTTTTATACATGAGTGTTAAAACTGAGAGAGCATTTATAATGGTAAAAGATAATAGAATTAATGTTAATGTACCTAATATTTCTTCCGGAATACAGAATACGGCATCTTTGAATACTTCTGCAAATTCTGCAAGTCCTTCATTTGGTACTGTAGATGTAAAAGCAAACAGTGCTAAACAAGAACTTTTGAAACGTTTAGGAATTACAGAAGAACAATTAACTCAAATATTAGCCAAAAGAGCTGACTTTTATAGTTTATCTCTGGAAGAACAAGTAAAAATTGTTACCGGTTTTAACACAGGTGTTATTGAGTCTGAAAAAAAAGCATTGGATACAGATAAAAAACAAATTACTGTAAATGATACAAAAGACACTACATCTGCTAAAGCAAATGCCGAAGAAGAACTTCCCAAAGAAGTAAATTTTGATAATAAAGCTTTTGCAACTGCTTCGCTTCCTGAAAAAAGTAATATCTATGCTGAAGAATTTGCAAAAAATAAATTTATGTATGCTGATTCTGAAAACCCAAAAACTCAAGAAGAATGGGATACTTTACCAAAAGATAAAAAACAAGAATTAGTAAAAGCAGCTTTGAATAAAGATATTAAGAAAAACGGTAAAGAAGTCTTTGATAAAAAAGATGCTGATATGTTGTTGCAATACAACATGACAAAAATTCAAGCAGCAAATGCAAAAAATATCAGTGCTGCTGCTATGGATGCAAAAGGTTTGGCTTATACAGAAGAAGCTGTTCATGATTATATTGTAAATTTGGATGAAAATAAAAGAACTGATGGTCAGGCAAAATATGTTGAAGAACAGGCTAATAAATCAAAGTTGTTAGTTGAATATAGTAAAAAACAAGGGCATGAAGCTGACTGGGGAGATGGTACTTATATTATGTCTCCAAGAGAAATTAAACAACATTGTAGTGAGCTTGGTGTAACAATTCAAGAAATTCAAAAACAACATTTGGAAGAAAAGAAGCAAAAATTAGGCCTTTCTAAGGATGAAGAAGAAAAACTTTCAAACTTAACGAAGTTAGATGGTTTAATTCAAGCTGTAAAA
>CAKUQA010000227.1 GCA_934675225.1 uncultured Candidatus Melainabacteria bacterium
CTATTTCAGAACGCATTGTCTGTCTTGAAATTAATAAATCTCTTTCAAGAGGTTTTAGCGGTAGTTGAGTTTTGTACAATTCAACACAGTTTTTGTGTATTTTCAAAGCTATATTATCAGCAATAGAGTTTTCTGAAATATCTTTATAATAATCTTGTAAATAGATTAAAGAACCTTCTCTTGTTAAAACCATATTATCAATAAGAAAAGCTAATCTGTCGGCATCATACAGGTGTAGAGTTTTTAGAAGTTTTATGTTGACCGGATGTCGCATAATTGTTAGAAATCTTACCAAATGTCCACTGATAGGATCTACTAATGATAAAGCTTCTCTAAGAATAAAGTCGTTGAATGATAAGAAGCTTTTTGTATATCCGGATAAAAATTCCATTAAATTAAGTTTTCTAATTTGCATGATTTTAATAGACAAAGTTGTATAGAAATAGTATCCTCTTGAGTATTTGTAAAGCTCATCCGAAAGAGGACCTATTTGTTTAAAATCTTCAGATTTGAGAAATTTTTCAAAAATATTTTTATCAAGTGCAGAAATTGCAACTCTTTCTGCATTTTCCGGAAAATCATTGTAGTCAAATTTTCGGGCAATCAATATAAATTTAATTTTTGGGTATTTGCTAAGATGTTTTATGAAATCTAATATTTCTTGTTTATTATCTTTAAGAACTTGCTCAAAAGAATTTAATACAATAACTATTGGTTTTTCAATTGAATCAAAGTAAGCGTTGATTTTTTGTGTAAAATTTTCAGTTCCTGCTTTGGGGATTTGTATAATTCCTTGAGTTGTAAGTTTTTTAAAATTATCAAAAAATTCTAATAATATGTCATCAAGAATAGTTGTCTCAAAACAATTGTATTTTAAGGTTATAACATCAGGTTCTAAAAAAGATAGAGCTTGATTAACTACAAGAACTTTTCCGGTTCCCATAAAACCGTTTACGAGAAGAATAGAAGTTGTATTGGTTAGAAATTTTGAAAATTTTTCTATTTGATTAAAATTGTTTTCAATCAAAAAAGGATTAATTCCGATGTCTTGTTTTATTATGTTTTTTTTATCAACAACCTCTTTAATAAATTCCATAAAGCTATATTAATAGATTTTTTAAAATTTTGCAAATCAAAATTTTTATAGTACAATTTTAGTATAACGGATAGGGGAAACAAAATGGAATTTTTCAGAAAACATCAAAGAGCTATAGTTGCAATAATTGCTGTTACTTTTATTGCTTGGACTGTAGGTTTAATGCTGTTGCCTCTTATGGTAAAATAATAGGGATATTGTGAGTATAAATAAATTTATAAAAAATATGTTTATAGTTTTTGTTTCGTTGCTTATATGTAATATAAGTACTTTTGCCAGTGCAAATCAGTTGAGAACTATACAACATAAACAGAGAATAACTCATGAAAAAATTAAGAGATTAAAAGTATTAGAGCATCTTGAAAAAAATAAATTATATAAAAACCAACAAAAATTAGAACAGGCTTCTAATACTTTACAACAGTCCAAAAATCAGTATTCGAGTCTTGAAACTCAATTAGCGCAAATGGAAAGAGATTTGAGTGCTTCTGTTGCTGAGTATAATCAAGCAAATGTAGGAATGAGAAAAAGAATTCGTCAAGTGTATAAAAATCAAAGGACAGGCATGTTTCAGCTGATTTTAACTGCGAAAGATTTGAATTCTTTGTTAGACGTTGTTTATTTTGAAAAAATTGTTTTGAAGAAAAATTATGCTCAAATTATGGCTGTACGAGCAAAATCTCAACGAATAGCTGCTATGAAAAGAAGTATAGAGGCTAAAAAAGTAGCTTTGGCTCAATCTATTCAAGAAATTAATTCTCAACAAAAAGATATTAAATCTGCAATTGCAGCTAATCAGAGCATGATTAGTAAGTATAAAACAGATAGAAAAACTTATGAAAAAGCGGAACGAGATCTTGCAAGACAATCTGCAAGTATTCAAAGTATGATTGCAAGAAGGAATAAAGGTGCTTCTACCGTAAAAATTACATCAACAGGCTTTATGCGCCCTATTGGCGGTAGAATTACTTCCCCTTTCGGTTGGAGAACTCACCCTATATTTAACAGTAGAACTTTCCACTCCGGGGTTGATATTGCCGGACCAAATCATGGAAGTATAAGGGCTTCAAATTCAGGTAGAGTTATTTATTCCGGTTGGTACGGCGGTTATGGAAAAGTTGTAATTCTTGACCATGGTGTAGTTAACGGGAAACCAACTACGACTTTGTATGCACACATGTCAGCAATAAAAGTGGGACAAGGACAGTTTGTACATAAAGGGGATGTTGTCGGGTATGAAGGAACAACCGGTTATAGTACAGGGCCACATGTTCATTTCGAAGTTAGAATTAACGGAAAACCAAATAATCCATTAAATTATATTTAAGTAGTATAAAGGCGGAATTTTGAAAAAGTATTTATTAGTTACAGCTTTAATATTATCAATGTTTTCAGGTAGCACAAATGCGGCTGAAATTAAAAATAATGGATTGTCTACTGATTTGGAAACTCTTTTTAATGAAAGTTTTTACGAATCGCCATCTTCTATTATTATGCCTAAGGTAGAAGTTGTTGAAGGTAGTAATGTCGCTCCGATAAAAGGGATGCCGTTGTTCAAAAAGACTCGTATAAAGCTTACAAATCGTTTGCGAGAAAGAGAATATAAAAAGACTTTAGAACTTATTGAAAAAGAAAAACAAGAACAAGCTCGCTTAGAAGCGGAAGAAAATGCAAAATTAAATAAAGAATTAAATATAAATTTTGTAGATCCAACCAAAGAGAGTGAAAAAGCTGTTAAAAGTAAAGAAAATAAAGAGAACGAAAATATAGATGCTAATAATGCAAACGAAACTCTGGAATTAGAAGGGGGAGTAAAGGAACATGTTACTTCTAATGATGTTGTTTTAGATGCGGATAATGTTGATTACGATGATAAAACAATGGATATTGTTGCAACAGGTTCTCCTGTTTTAAATTTCCCTCCTCAGAATGTAACCATAAAAGCTGATAAAATGGTTTATAATCAAGTTTCAAATATTTTGAAAGCTTACGGTAAGGTAGAAGTTATAAGAGATGGAAAGTCTGTTTTTGGTGATTATCTTCAAATTAATATGAATGAAGAAAATGCATTTATGGATAATATTAAAACCAAAGCTGCTATGATGACGGTTCATGCTCGTTCTGCAGAGATGCAGGATGACAAAATTATTCTTTATAATGGAAAATTGTCATCAGAAGATCATTATATTTTGAGCCTTGAGTCAAGAATGATTGGTGGAAACCATTTTAACAGAATGTTGCTTGATGA
>CAKUQA010000228.1 GCA_934675225.1 uncultured Candidatus Melainabacteria bacterium
GTATAGCATATAATTTGTTTAAAAACTAATTATAACAGAAGTAATTAGTGTAAAAGCCGCCACAGTTTAAAACAGTGACGGCTTCTCGTTAGATTTATGGATTGTCTTTTGTTAATTCAAACAACCGTTGATGCAAATCTTGCAACAACAGCCTTCGTTCTTCCGGGGTAAATTCTTCCTCTTTCGGATTTTGTTTTTCAATCAGCATTTTTACAGTTTCCATAATGCTGGATTTTAGTAGGTTTTCCATTATAAATTTTCGAGATATACCATCTTTTTTTATTGCATCTTGGATAATTGACTTAACTAAAAGTTCAAATATGTGTAATTTTTCTTTACTGCCAGTTGGGTTATCTATTGTTACCATTTGGCATAATTCATTACATAGTGCTTGGTATATTGTTTCTGGGATAGGCTTTTTCTTCCGTCCTCTTGGATTTCCTGATTGTCCTTTTTTAAATTGGCTACTTATCGGAGGTTTTTTATATCCTACTTTGTAGGGTTCGTTAGCCATTTCTGCTTTCTTTTTTTCTTTTATTGCCTTGTAGTGTTCAATATATTTTAAGGTTTTATCATCTAACGCCATTTTCTAACTCCTTATAATTTTTAACTAGTTTTGCAGTTTTTCCTGTTTCTTGTCTCCAACGATATATAATTACATCACAATAGCGAGGGCTTATTTCAATAAGCCTAGCTCTGCGCTTACAACGTTCTGCTGCTATTAGCGTGGAGCCAGAACCACCAAAACAGTCAAGAACAACATCATTTTTAGAAGAAGCATCAAGCAAAATATCATGCAACATTGCAACAGGCTTTACTGTGGGGTGAAGCCTTAATAAATCTAGGGAGCCTGGATTTGTTACACGAATTCCGGAATAATCCCAAACGTTTGTTCTATATCTTCCGTTTTTTCCAAGTTGAATGTGATTTTGGTGTTTTGCTTTCCCATTTTTAAATATTGGTACCATTTCATGTTGAGATCGATAAAAAGCACCCATTCCTCCAACTCCCTTATTCCAAACTGCAATATTTTTTAGTTCAGAATAAATCCTTTTGCCCTCATTTAAAAGTGTATTAAGCCCATTAAAATCCATAAATAGATAATGTAATGAACCGTCAACGGAGAATTTTACCAAATTTTGCATGAATTTTGAAATGAATTCTGCAAATTCAGGTTCAGTCATTTCTCCTGATGCATTTTCAAATTCATCATGCTTAATTTTTCCAAGTCCACAAACATGACCATTTATTGGACAGTTATAAGGGGGATCTGTTATTATTATTTGAGCTTTTTCACCTTGCATCACAACCTCAAATGAACCAGTAGTTAAAGAATTTCCACAATAAACAAAATGGTCTCCTAATCTCCATAGGTCACCTTGATTAACTAATGGAGGTATATTGGTATCCAACCAACTTTCATCTTCTTTATCTGAATTATGAACTTTATTATCGTCAGAATTCTTATTCAAAAAGATTTTTTCATAATCTATTGTTTCGAAAGCCAGCTCTTCAAATGAATAGTCAAATTTCATTAACTTTTCGATTTCAATTTTGAGATTTTCATAGTTCCACTCTCCGTCTTCAGCAATCCTATTATCCAAAATCCGAATTGCATCTGCTTCTGCTTTTGTCAAATTTTTTAAAATAATTGCTGGAATTTGAGTGAATTTTAGCTCTTTCGCAGCTAATAAGCGTAATTCTCCTGCTACTACTATATGGTTTTCATCTAGTAAAATTGGATTTACGTACCCAACTTTGCTAATTGCATTTTTCAACTTTTGTAATTGTTTTTTTGAATGCTTGCGTAAATTTTTAAGATTGCAGCTAATTATATCAATATTCACCATTTGTAGGTTACTAGTAGAATTACTCTCTATTATATCATCCGTAAAATGACGAAATACACTGGCTATTTCTGCCAAATTATCATTTTCTTTCATAATTTTTTCTCCTTTATTAGTTTGATAATCAAAAATTTTGCAACTAAAAATTGCACTTACACTAGGAGATACGGAATTATGTCTGTGTCTGATATTATTCGAACTTTAACTAAGTTTTTAAGATTTTCCTCTGTTACTGTAGGAATTTGTAGGGACAAAAAACTCCAAATTTTTAATTCTGTTTCGACATTCAAAACCGGTCGAATGAAAAATACAAAATTCGTAATTGAGCGAATGAGATCCATAAAGAATGCATACATGTAGCGTAAAGTCTGCTCGCATTTGTGTTTTGTTGGAGTATTTATTTTTGAACAGATGTTCTGAATTACAGAGTCCTCTGTAACTACTCCGCTTGAGTACCTGATTGAGTTATTATTTATGTTTTTATCAATTTTAATACTCATCTACCTAAAACGCATCTCCTTAAAGGATTTCCAATCTTTTGTTCATTATACTTCCAATTATATACACGTTTTTCAAGATTTGACAAGTAGAAAACTCAAATCAAATAATTATTTAAGGCATATTTTAATCTATAACTAGGTTTGAGATGTAAAATTTTCTTTATAATTTTAAATTTTACGTTGAAATTCAAGTGGATTTTCTAATAAAAAGCATGCCGGTATTTTAAATTTCCAGATAGTCATATTTTTCGACCCAGTCGTCTCCGACAACAAATATATCAAAATAAAGATTTTTTATTTTATTCTAAACAACCTGATATTTCTATCAAAATCGATACAGCATTGTCAACAATAGAAAAAGTTAACGAAGCTCTGAAAGGAGCATTACCTGATAACTATTTTTCGTGTATAGATTTAGATAATAGCAAGTTATCTACACTTTTAGATGGAATTAATAAAATAGACACGCAAAAAGATAAAGATAATGATATAATTGGAAGAGTTTATGAATATTTCTTAGGAAAATTCGCACTTGCCGAAGGTAAAGGTAAAGTAGAGTTCTATACCCCTAAATGCATTGTAAATTTAATTGCAGAAATGATTGAACCTTATTCAGGAAGTGTAAATAAAGTGCAAGTGTGAGATGAGTGTACAATCGCTAAAGTTAAATATAAAGCCCTTTATGCCGATTTTAATAGAATGAGATGCACTTGCACTAATTGGACTTTATCTGCACTTTTTTGAGAAATACTTGCACTAAAATTATATAAATTTCAAAATCAAACTCTGAAAGTTAGCAATATATTTACGCTTTAGTCATGTATATTTAGTGCAAATAAAAAAGTATTTCCTATTTTGAGATATGCAGAATTATCTCTGAGATTGAGATGAAAACACTTGACTTCTGTTGAAACAAGAGTAATTAATGTCATTGTAAAAGGTCTTTAAACAAGATTTAAAAGGGTTTTAAATGAACAAATTACATTTACTC
>CAKUQA010000229.1 GCA_934675225.1 uncultured Candidatus Melainabacteria bacterium
CTCC
Source organism: uncultured Candidatus Melainabacteria bacterium (assembly GCA_934675225.1). Taxonomy (GTDB): domain Bacteria; phylum Cyanobacteriota; class Vampirovibrionia; order Gastranaerophilales; family Gastranaerophilaceae; genus Stercorousia. The sequence continues at coordinate 5 of CAKUQA010000229.1, forward strand.
TCAACATGACGTTATGTTCGTGAAGAATTTCAGTAAACTTTATACAAATTTAGCTGTTTTGGAGGTTTTGCAATTTTTTAATTCTTGTGGTGTTCCGGTAAAAATGATTTCACCACCGGCTTCGCCACCTTCCGGTCCCATATCTATAATATAATCGGCGTTTCTTATTACATCTAAATCATGTTCGATTACAATAACTGTAGCTCCATTATCTATCAATGTTTGAAATACATTCAAAAGAGTTTGAACATCTAATGGGTGAAGTCCAATTGTAGGTTCATCAAATACAAATACCGAATTTGATTGAGTTTTTCTCATTTCACTTGCCAATTTTAAGCGTTGTGCTTCACCTCCGGACAAACTTGGAGTTGCTTCTCCTAAAGTTAAATAACCGAGACCCAAATCCTGCAAAACGTTCAATCTTTGGTAAACAAGTTTTAAATTTTTACAAGCATTTAGTGCTGTGCTTATATCCATTGACATTAGTTCTGGTAAAGAATAATTTCCATATTTAATATTCTCCGTTATTTTGGTATATCTTGAACCACCACATTCAGGACAAGGGATTTCAACATCCGGCAGAAACTGTACGTCCAAATTTATTACGCCTGTACCATCACAAACAGGACAACGAAGTTTCCCTGTATTATAAGAAAAATCTCCTGCTTTATAACCAAGTTCTTTAGCTTTTTCTGTTTTAGCAAAGATTTTTCTCAACTCATCATGAATATTTGCGTATGTTGCAACAGTAGAACGCACATTTATTCCAATCGGGGTCGCATCTATCAATTTTATTTGATTAATCCCTTCTGCTTCAATATTTACAATATGTTCAGGGAATTTCTTTTTATTAATTAATGCTTCTAGTGCCGGAACAAGACTTTCTAGTACCATCGTGGTTTTTCCGGAACCGGAAACTCCCGTAACAACGGTTAATCTCCCTTTAGGGATTTTTACTTTTAGCGGTTTTACTGTATGGATTTGATTTGTTTCAAGATTAATTTCTCCTTTATCAAAGAGTTGTTCAAATTTAATTTGTGGTCTTAACGGGATATTTTTGTTATTTGAGAGAAAATTTCCAATAATTGAATTTTCATTATTTTGAAGTTCTTTAACAGTTCCTTCTGCGATAACATAACCACCATTAATTCCTGCTTTTGGTCCCATTTCTATAATCCAATCTGAGGCTTTCAAAATTTGTGTATCGTGATCTACAAGTATAATAGAATTGCCGTCAGCTACTAAATCGTCTATTACCCCTTTTAAACCAACTATATTGGATGGATGAAGTCCGATTGAAGGTTCATCTAAGACGTATAATACTCCTGTAGTTCGGTTTCTGACAGCTCGAGCCAATTGCATACGTTGTCTTTCTCCTGTAGAAAGAGTTGCTGCTGCTCTATCAAGGGTAAGGTATCCCAGTCCTAAATCCATTAGACGTTTTGCAACAGTTTGAAATGAGTCGCAAATGCTTTTTGCCATTGGTTGCATTTCTTGTGGTAAAGAGTTGGGTACTTTGTTAACCCATTCAACGAGTTCTGAAAGAGTTTTTTCACAAGCTTTGTCTAAAGATATTCCTAAAATTTTGGGTTCTCTAGCTTTTGCGGACAAACGAGTCCCTTTACAGTCAGGGCAAATGTCTTGTTTTAAAAACTTTTCTACACGTTTCATGCTTTTTTCATCTTTAACTTTGGCAAGAGCGTTTTCGACTGTGTATATAGCGTTATAATATGTAAAATCAAGTTCTCCTGCTTGATTTGTATTTTTAGCTTTGTAAAAAATATGTTTCTTTTCTGCAGGGCCGTTGTATACAATTTCTTTTTCTTTTTCAGTCAAATCTTTAAACGGAATATCTGTTCTAACCCCCATTTCTCGACAAACATCTGTCATAAGAGACCACATAAGTGTTCCCCAAGGAACAACAGCGCCTTCATCAATAGTCAAATTTTCATCAGGAACAAGAGTTGATATATCAACGGTTCGCACTATACCTGTGCCGCTACATGTTTTACAAGCACCTTGGCTATTAAAAGCTAATTCTTCTGCTGAAGGTGCATAAAAATGTTCGCCACAAATCGGGCACACAATTTCTTGTTCGGCAGCAACAGCAAGCGTAGGTTCAACATAATGACCATTTGGGCATTTATGATTGGCAAGTCTGGAAAACATTAGTCTGAGGCTGTTTAAAAGTTCTGTTCCTGTTCCGAATGTGCTTCTCACTCCGGGAACTGCCGGTCTTTGGTGGAGTGCTAAAGCTGCAGGTACATACAATATTTCATCAACAAGGGCTTTTTCTGCTTGTGTCATGCGGCGTCTTGTGTATGTTGAAAGGGCTTCCAAATATCTTCTTGAACCTTCCGAATATAAAACACCGAGTGCCAAAGAAGATTTCCCTGAGCCGGAAACGCCCGCAATTCCAACTATTTTATTTAGCGGAATATCAACATCTATATTTTTTAAATTATGAACTTTTGCTCCACGAATTTTTATTTTATCAACCATAAAACACCTTAATATTTATATGTGTATATTATAAACAAAAAAAATGACTCTTTGTAGAGTCATTTCCTTTCCAAAATGTATCGTTACTAAGTTTATGTAAAGTTTTACGATGAAGTTTTGTTTGACTTGTATTTATAACTTAACAAACTGTATGTGTCTGTTGATGATGAACTATCACCATAAAAAACAGACATATCAGTTGCTTTGCGGTTATTAAAATTATCCTCAACTTCCATTCTTGCGCAGTTTAAATCATAGGCAGAAATTTCTGCACTGGTAATTCTTCCATCATGATTTGTGTCCATTTCGTCAAAATGTTCAAGGATTTTTGTCATTGTGCTTTCTGAAAGTCCGCTGGAACCTGAAGCATATAATTGAGTTAATTCTGCTTTAGTAAGTCCTTGGGTTGAAAGTGTGTTAGACAGATTATTCATTTCTTCTGATGTAATAATACCATCTCCATTTTTATCAATGCTAGAAAAATTAGTTTGCAAGTATGAAGCAAAAGATTGGTTTAAAATATTTGTGTTAGATGTTTTAGTTCTTGCCTCACTAATATTTTCTAGCGTCAAACCGTTTGGATATTGAGAAGCCAACAGGGAATATGTTGAGCTTAATCCGGAATATATTCCGGACAAAATTCCATTATTGTTATTAGCCATATATTTACCTCTATTCTACCTGTGTACATGTTAATGATTTTTTTTGACTTGTCAAACCTTCAAATGGAGGATTTGTAAATATATGTAACAAAAGAACTCAAAACCTTAAAGTTTTTACTAAAAACTTCCGATATATATTTTGTTACTAGAGTTATAAGGAGTG
>CAKUQA010000230.1 GCA_934675225.1 uncultured Candidatus Melainabacteria bacterium
GTAAAAATTACCCTTGGAGAATTAAAAAATATTGAGGAAGGACTTGTTGTTGATTTAACCTCTATTTACGATAATAAAGTAACATTAAGTGTTGAAGATAAGCCGATAGCCAAGGGTGAACTTGTTATAGTAAATGATAGATATGGCGTTAAGATTGATGAAGTTATTGCCAAAACACCGAAAAATGGAGTACAGTCAGAAGTGACAGTTTCATCGGAACAAACTCAAAATGATGAATCTGATGATTTTTCGGATGAGGCTATGGATATGGAAGAACAACCTTCTCAGGGTGATAATAATGATGTTGGAAGTGATAATGCCGATGAAGATGAATTTGATTACAGCGATTTCGAATTAGAAGATGAAGATATCTAAAAACTGAGTCGGAACTACTAAATATTCACTTAACAAGATAATATGTTGTGGTTATTAATCTAACAACCGGACTGGAGGGATAAACATGGGATATATGATAAATTTTATAGTTTATACAACTGCTATGGTAGGTATTATATTTCTTGCTGTATTTGTTTATAAAAAATTCTCTTATTGTGCCGGTTCAAAGTCCAAATTTTTAAATATAGAAGATTGTATAAGTATTGGCCCTCGTAAGGAACTTTTTGTTGTTAGAGCCGGAAACGAAAGATTTCTTGTGGCTTCTGATGTTGGTAGAACAAGTTTGATTTCAAAGTTGGAAGAAAATGCAAGTTTTGCCGGAACTATAAAAAAATCAGTTGAAAATAGGGTTGAAAATGGGCCGATAGTTAATAATTCAAAAAATATACAAAATACTTCAAGTGTTGACGAATTGCCGGAAATTATGAATTTTTCGAATAAACCGAGACAACGACAACCTAAAAAAGTTTTTAAAAACATTATAAATAACATATAGAGGAATAAAATGGAAACAATTATAAAAGATATGAATCCGGTATTACAGATGTTGATATTAATGACTGTATTTTCATTAATACCATTGATTTTTTGTTGTATGACAAGTTTTTTGAGATTTGTTATAGTTTTTTCAATGCTAAAGACGGCTATGGGTACTCAGCAAGTTCCTCCGTCAATTGTAATAATCGGACTTGCTATGATTTTGACGTTTTATACTATGGGTGGAACTTTTCAAAAAATGTATGAGATGGGTTCTGTTCCCTATCAAAAAAATCAAAATATTGTTGAGGCAATAAATGAAGGGTCTAAACCTCTGAAAGAGTTTATGATGAAACAAACCAGAGAAACGGATTTAGCTTTTTTTGTTGAAGCTTCAAAAGGTGCTCCACCTAAAAGTCCTGACGAAATTACTGTTTGGCAAGTCGCTCCGGCATTTATAATAAGTGAATTAAAAACATCTTTCGAAATTGGCTTTATTATATTTGTTCCATTTATTGTACTTGACCTTGTAGTTGCTAACATATTACTTGCTCTCGGTATGTTTATGTTGTCTCCTACAATTATTTCACTTCCGTTCAAACTGCTGATATTTATTGCAGTAGACGGTTGGGCATTGATTGTACAGGGACTTGTCACCAGTTACAATTAATGAAGATGAAAATTAAGGCAGAAATAAGAGCTGCGTTTTGACAATAAACCAAAATAAAAAGAGGAAAATAAATGGAAGTTTTAGTTGAATATTTAGCAAAAGGATTTTTGATAATGCTTGCAATCTCTATGCCTTGTGTACTTGTTGCGGCAGGTATTGGTCTTGTTGTCGGTATTTTGCAGGCTGTAACACAGGTTCAGGAACAGACAATTGCAGCTGCTCCAAAAATTTTGGGAGTTTTCCTCGTTATTGTAATTGGTGGAATTGGTTTTATAAATATGTTAAAAGGTTTTATCATAGATGGTATGTCTATGGCTTTTAACCTTGTATCTAAAAATGATTCCTATGTTTTGCCGGCAGATTATTATAAATATACATCTCCATTTGAAAAAGAAATGAATGATAAGTTTAAAAATCAATCTGATATTGATTATTTGATGAAACATCCGGGAAAAGTTCCGTTTGTTGATAAACAACAAAAAACTAAGTTTTTTGCCAGTCCTCAAACTCCTATGCCAAAACCTGATTTTGTAGAAACAAATAAAATTCTTGGAAGGTAGGCAGAATGGAACAAATTATTTCGGAATTGATGAAAATGTTTCCGTTGATGAATGCTTATTTGGCTGCAGGAATTTTTATTTTTGCGAGACTTTTGGGCTTTTTTAGACTTGCTCCTGTTTTTAATAGAAAAGAAATTCCGGGTATGGTTAAAATAGCACTTTGTCTGTTATTAACAATTGTTTTAACAAGTACTGTGAAACCTGATGTAACAGTGATTAAAGGTTCATTTGCACTTTCTATTTTGTTGAATTTTGTTGTAGGGGCTATGATTGGCTATATTGCCCAATTAATCCTGCTTGCGGTTGATGCAGGTGGTGATATGGTCAATATGCAAATGGGGCTTTCCTCTGCTATGGTTTTAGATCCGACAACATCATCACAGGTATCAATTGTTGGAAAATGTTTTCAGCTTTTAGGGATAATAATTTTTATACAGTTGGGAGGTGTTTATTGGTTAATAACAGCGTTAATTCATAGTATAGACATATTTCCGTTAGGGGCTACAAATGTTCCTTTACATCAAATTGTTAATATGGATTATCTTGTTAAGTTGTCATCAAACGTCTTGTTTATGGGGCTGCAAATAGCCTCTCCGATACTTCTTGCGACATTAGGACAAGATATTATTTTGGGTGTAATTTCTAAGACTGCTCCTCAGGTTAATGTGTTTCAGTTGAGTTTCTTATTCAAGCCTGTATTGGGTGCAGCAATTATGGTTTGGATTTTGCCAATGTTGGTTAATATTATTTCAGATTACTTTTTATCATTCTCTCAAATTATTTAAAAATTAATTTTTGTAAACAAAGTTTTATTTTTTGAAATTTACCATAATAAAAATTTTTCTTATATATGGAGAGAGAATATTATGGTTATACATTTTAATACTATTAAAGAGAAAATTGATAAACTTGATGCATTGGCAGGTCAAATTGACGTAACGCAACCTATTACCATTTTTCAAAAAAATCTTGAGAAACCAACGGTAGGCGAGCGTATGAGTAAATTTTTTGATGTTGCAGATGGTAAAAATCCCGAGTGGAATGTCTAAATTTCGTCTACAGAAATACTTGTTATTCCGGAATTTCTGGCACTATCCATAACTTTTACCATAGCACCGTGAGTTGAATCTGCATCTGTTTTTATAAGCAGACCGTCAGGGTAATTTTTTGCCTGAGCTTTAATAGTACTTTCCAATTGTTCAGCAGGAACTTCTGTGC
>CAKUQA010000231.1 GCA_934675225.1 uncultured Candidatus Melainabacteria bacterium
GTATTTAATTAGAACTTTATTTTTAAAGCCATAAAGTCGTTCGTCAAAATAATCACAATTTAAAAATCTAATACCATTTCTTTGTATTGTTTTAACTTCAGTTGCAAGCATTAAATCATCAAGCTGGTTTATATCTATATTTTGTCGTTTTCTTTCTTCTAAAACTTCTGCTATTGTTTTATCTGGTGCATTCGGACAAGGTTGAGAATTTTTGAAATTCAACCACATATCTATCATTTTTATTGTTTCATCTAAGGTAGGTACAAAATCGTTATGTAATTGTTTATGAAGTTTTTCATTCCTCATTAGGTAGGCAGGTTTATTTTTGATACTACTTCCTACATAACTCGGTAATAATTTTTCAAATCCTTCTTGAAATTCTTTAAAAAATCTTTCAATAACTTTTGCTCTGGCATTGTATGGTCTTGCAAATACTGTTTCTATACCTAACTTTGAATAAAGACCATTAAAACCTAACTCTGTAAAACCTTTATCATTAGTAAAATACTTTGCTCTAAATGCTCTACCGTTATCCTGATAAACAACTTTCGGTATCATATCAAGATTAATAATTGAATTTCTTAATGCACTTGTGATACATTGCGTGTTTTCCTCTAGCATAATTTCATACCCAACAAGTGCTGTTGACTTCCAATCTAAAAATCCTACTAAAGTTGCTCTTGTAGTTTTACCAGAAAATGGATTTATTACATTAAAGGCTAATTTATGACCATCAGCTACTAAGATATCTCCAACATCAAGTAAGCTTGCATCTCTTTTAATATATGGTTCAACTTTATCTGATAGTACTTTTTCACCATCACGTGCCAATACCCATTTATCATAATTATTCTTCTTAAACCAATTAGCATATTTTCTAAAAGTAATATCTGCTGGAATATATGATTGCCCTTGTTCTTTTAATTTGTATTTTGTAAGTGCTATGGCTTTACCTATGCAAAGTCGATTTGGGTGCAAAAGCAAGCCCATAAATATTTTGATTTCTTCATCTGTCAAACAAGTCCTGTATTCATCTACTTTTGCATATTTGTATTGTGGAATAAGTTTAGTATAATCTTCGGTGCCATTGAGAATGTTTTTCCATCTATGAAGTGTGCCACGAGATATTTTACCTAGAATTTCAAAGAGGTGAGAATTACTTGTATTATGCAAATTAACAAAATCATAATCAGCTTGAAGTTTATTATCTGATTTTTTACGAAATTCTTTCCATTGATTTAGCAAATCTAACCTTGCTAAGGCTATTTTCTTTGATTTTTCTGGTGTGAATTCGACCATGTTTTTATTCCTTTTTTACACAACCATTCATCACTCTTTGCCTCAAATAAATCAACTCTTCGTCTCAATCTCAGAGACAATTCGACACACTTTAATATGCACCATTCCAACCTAAAATTTCTCTATTAATTTCTTCAATGACACCTGATGTTAAAAATCTTGCAGATTTTCTTTTAGGTGAAAAATTATCCAAATTTTTTGTTTGTCTTTTTTCTTCTTTATTTATAATTTTGATAATATTTTCTAATGCACAAATTTCATGTTTATTCAAAATTCTATTATTATCTATATCGTCATTAAATTTTGTAAGAAGTTTTGTGCCGATGTTATAAATATTACCAGCAAATTGTTTTGAAAAATCTTTCATTCTAACGATATGATTATCCCAGTTGTGTTTCTTTTTCCAATTAAAAATAGTTCTGCGTGAAATATTTAATTTTTCAGCAATCATTTCTGGGGATAAATTTTCAACACAGTATAATTTTTCTACTTCGTGAAGTAAATGTAATTTGTTCATTTAAAACCCTTTTAAACCTTGTTTAAACACTATTTAAAAATCGTTTACAATGATATTAATCGCTCTTGTTTCGGCAAAAGTCAAGTGTCATCTCAATCTCAGAGATAATTTTCAGTATCCCAAAATATATGCAAAAATTTTTACTTGCACTTAATTTACTTGGCTAAAGCGTAAATATATTGCTAATTTTCTGAGTTTGATTTTGAAATTGGTGTAATCGTAGTGCAGATAATGTATAAAAAAGTGCAGATAAAATCCAATTAGTGCAAGTGCATCTCATTCTATTAAAATCGGCATAAAGGGCTTTATATTTAGACTTTAGCAATTGTACACTCATCTCACACTTGCACTTTATTTACAACAATTTTGTCTAAGTTTTTCTCAATGTACTCTGGAAATTTTTCTCAAACTTGTTGGTATTTTACAACTAAAATAGAGCCTAATTTTGAAGGCTCTATAAAAAATAATGTCGATGGGGGGAGTTGAACCCCCACAGCTCTCGCCACATGCACCTCAAGCATGCGTGTCTACCATTCCACCACATCGACATAAGTTGTTTGTATGTATTTGCCAATGTTGAAGGACTGCTCGTGTTGGAAGTGCTTCGCACCCTCTCGCAAAACGTGACATTTAGTCACCTTTTGCTCGGCAGAGTACCACATCGCCGCAAATGTTTTATCTTATTCTCAATACTGAAAGCTTATTTGTGTTGTAAGAGTTTGACACTCTTTGATAAAACGTGATATTCAGTTCCCTTTTGCTCGGCAGAGTACCACATCGCCACAAATGTTTTATTTTATACTCAATACTGAAAGCTTATTTGTGTTGTGAGAGTTTGACGCTCTTTGATAAAACGTGATATTCAGTTTTCTTTTGCTCGACAGAGTACCACTATCAACGTGAATACTGATATTAAATTTTCAATACTTATACATATATCATAAATATTCGATTTTGTAAATTTGAAAAACATTTTTTACATGCAATAATGTAACTATGTTAGACACGATTATTATAAAAGGTGCTAAGGAACATAATTTAAAAGATGTTTCTTTACAGTTGCCAAAAAATGAGCTGATTGTTTTTACTGGGGTTTCCGGCTCAGGAAAGTCCTCTCTTGCTTTTGATACAATTTTTGCAGAAGGACAAAGACGTTATATTGAGAGCCTTTCAACTTACGCTCGTCAATTCTTAGGTCAGATGGATAAACCTAATGTTGATTATATTGATGGTCTTTCGCCTGCAATCTCGATTGATCAAAAATCTACAAGCAATAATCCTAGATCAACCGTTGGAACTGTAACAGAAATTTATGATTATTTAAGGCTTTTATACGCTCGTGTTGGTACTCCATATTGTCCTAATTGTGGTGATAAAATTAAACCTCAGACGATTGATGAAATTGTTATGAGTATTATGAAACTGCCTGAAGGGACTAAAATTCAAATATTAGCTCCCGTTGTAAGAGGGAAAAAAGGCGAATATTCTTCAAC
>CAKUQA010000232.1 GCA_934675225.1 uncultured Candidatus Melainabacteria bacterium
ACATATTTTTTAAAGAATCCTGCGGTAATCTTTTGTCAGACTTTTCTGTTGATTGTAACTCTATGATTAATGCGTAATCTCTTTGTATATGTTTCATCATATTTTTTGCTTCCACACTTTTTTCCCAGGCTTTTTTATCCTTTCTTTCCATCTGGTTTAATTTATAAAGCATGGATCTTGCTCGCAAATCAACTCGCAAACGCATTAATATGATGCTCCGCATCTTTTGAATCGTCTGTATATCTAACTTCTTATCAACAAAAATTTCTCCATATTGCTTAATACTTTCTATTTCTGCTAACTGCTCCAAATTCAAAAAATATCTGATAGAATAATTAAGTTCTTTTGCTTTCATGATTTTGTTTAAATCAGATTCTGTCAGGCTGTTAATGGAATCTATCATCTGTATCGCCGAAACCAGCTTTCCCGTACAAGTAAGATCTGCTAAGGCTCCTGTTAAAGACTTTCCAATTTCTTTCCACGAACTATAAACTACTGATTCTGGTTTATTTTCTTTGCGTTTTCTTAAATCCTGTGCTGCCTCTTTCATTCTATTTAATGTCCAGCCCGAATATATCTTTTTATCATTAATATCTTCAATAATAGATAATTGATTTAAGAATTCTTCATCCATCTGATCTGCCCAGGAAGAAATCTCCATAACATTAAATACTGCGTGTATTATCGTTAATGCATTACTGAATTTACTACACATTTCAGAAAGATCTGTCATTTTATATTTCTGAATTTCTGATTTTTTTATTATGTTTGATATTTTTCGGGCAACAGTATTTTCTTTTTCATAATTGTCTAAAAGTTCAGTTAATGATTCTGCTTTTTCTGGAATCTCAATAAATTTCTCTAATACCCCCTCTTTAGTTTCAATGGTATCTAACTCTGATTGTTTTAATTGCTCTTCAATATTTTTCTGCCCTTCTTCACCCAAAAATTGCTGATCATCTTCGTTTAACTGCATCAGTGCCTTTTCATATTCTTCCTTAACCAGATCAACAGCACCGCCTGGAATATATAATCTATTATCAAAGTCTCTTGTCATATGTACAAGACTGTTCCAGAAGCTGTCAGTAAGATTATTAACTCCGTTATACTCTTTGTTTATAAATAAATCTTCTTGTCTTAACTTACTCGTCTCTATCTCATCCCAATAAAGATATATAAAGTCCAAAATATCAGAATCCATCGGGTTGATATAAACAATATCATTCTCTACGCACCAGTTCGCTCTTAAAAGATACAATGTTTTTTCCAAAGGAAGATAATATATTTTCTTTCTTTTTATGATATCTAATTTGTACTTTTTCTGACTTACCTCTGCATCTCCTGAAAAATCTATAAATACTTTTTCCATCAGATTATAACGATTCTTTTCAAATTCAATACAACCATCTTCTATGTATTTATATCCTGTTATTCCAGCCAAATCTTTAGCACTTATATAAATCTCACTGTTCTTTAATATAACCCTGTACATCTGAGTTGTTCTATCAGAAAGCCCCACTGTTATAAAAGCTTTTTGCAACGTTGTTTCCTTTGCCCTTCCAGTGACACTGCTATTAAATAGGAAGATAATACATAAAAGAAGAATTAATTTTCTCTTAATCTTTATCATTCAAATCCCCCATATTTTTTTGTAAATATTCATTTAGTCCTCCAAATAAAGCATTCGACAATGTATCTGTCATAATAATTTTATATTCTTTACCGTACTTGCTGACTGTCACTTTACAATTATAAAACTTATCGGCATTAGCTTCAGAAATTGCTGCATTTATTTTTTCTTCTGATGTCTGTTTTTTTTCGAACTTCCTGGCTATTTCCTCAAAATTAAGATTTTTAATCTGTACCTCCACTTGTTCATCTTTTTTCCATTTAAAGAAATGCTTTTTCACCTTCCAGCTCATCTTCTCTGCCAAAAGCTTTTGCGTTTCCGAAAAAGAAATCGGTTCCTCAGAAATATTGCTATACAGAAGCTCCCCACATTTTTCTCCATCAGCATTTTTATAAGCAGTCAAAAATTCATTTATTACCTGTTCTGTTCTTTTTTGTTGAAAAAATGAAAGCCCAGACAGGCACAGAATTAATATTCCAATTAACAGAACAAAATGTTTGCATATTCTTTTAAATTTATCTTTTTTGATATTCTGTCCACATTTAGGGCAGTTTTTTCTTTTATCTCTTACAATATATCCACATTTCCTGCATTTATATGCCATAGTCATTTATCCATCCTGTATCCTATAAATTTTATGATAAACCTTCTCAATATTTATAATTTAGCATCGAAAACATTAACTATTTCGATGCTAAAATTAAAGAAACCTTATTTCGTATAAATGTAATATAGCCTTTATTTTCCACTATTTACCTTTAGTTTGTTTTAGTATATTTAACCCCTTTTATGACGAAAGTATCCTTAGAAACAAAATAACTGGCACTATACTCAAGTACATCATCTTCTGATTCTGCCCTTCTAAAAGAAGCATCTACATTCCCTCCTGTACTACTTAAAACCAGTGTGCCATCCTCTTTAACAGTATAACGTTCTGCACTTTCTAACCATGCCGCATCATATGTAAATGGAGCTGTACATGTACCATCTTCCCTAAACTCTACTATTTCATTTTCATCAGATACCCATCTTCCAATAAGAAGATTTTGAGGTTTATTGCCTCCACAGGCTGTCAGCAGCACTACTGCAAAAATTGAACACACCATTACCATATGTTTAATAGAAATTTTTTTCATTTTATTGTTCCTCCATAATTGTTAAGAAGTTAAATTTACACGATAAAAAGATTCCTTATAATGCCTTTTATAGTTCTTTCTCTATTTTATAATCCATTTTCAAAAGCCTCTGCAAATACTCTTTTCTTAACTTTTGTGAAATCGCTTAACCCAAGCCTCCTACAGCCAAAGTTAAAACAGCCATAACTACACCAAGAACAAGAACTATTGCAATTATAATTACTGCAATACAACTCACTATATATCCAACATATCCCAATCCTACTAGAGGTTGCTTTTTCTTGTATGCTTTAAACATAAAATAAGAAATTCCAATAAAGACTAATCCTATCAACAATACCGGTGTTCCGTGATCATTTAACCATGCTTCTGTTTCTGAACTGCGATTTGCCAATGAATTTACTAATAATAAATATATAAAGAATACTAATCCAATTCCTTCCATAACTAACGCTTTTGTTGGCTGTTTCTTTTTATCTAATTTATAATTAAAATTTGCACCTTGCTGTTGCCATGAATTTCT
>CAKUQA010000233.1 GCA_934675225.1 uncultured Candidatus Melainabacteria bacterium
GTCATTGGAGTAGATGATATGGACAGTAGCAGGTGTAGGTTGCGATGAGATTGTCAGAGCCAATCCCAGGGGAAGATTATATAGCAGGTGGCATGGCTTCGGTGCTACGGAATCGCCTGCTATTAACTTATCAATGGTTTTCATTTTCCCTTTCGGATTTATGTTACAATATGCTGGGGTGTTATATTGGATGGGGTGGAGAGTGAAGAATAAAAGAATATTGACAAACAAACATATATTCGACAAGATGTTTTTGTAACTAATACAATATTATAAATAGAAGAGAAAGATTGGAAATGATAAGAGTGCATAAGAGACAGAAGAGTGGCTTAATATTGACTTTGTCAATATTATAAATTATAATTTTTATATTAAGAGGAGGTATCAGGAATGGCATTGAAATATGAACTTAGGCAAGTAATTAATGAAATTGCGGAACTCGTTAGGAAAGTATATAATGTGGATGGTCCAGTATCTGATATTGATAGTGTAGTGAGTCGTATGGGTGGTAGAGTTATAGAGGATCCAGCTATAGATGATTTTTCTGATGGTCAGATTAGAAAGATAGGTGATAGTGAATTTGAAATAATAGTTTCGCCGTTTCAGTCGTTAGAACGGAGAAATTTTACCATAGCTCATGAGTTAGGACACTTATTTTTGCATATGGGTTTTATGACGGATAGTGATAAATGGAGAAATCAGAGTGAGGAAGTTTACTATAGAAATGGTAATTCAGAGCTTGAATATCAAGCGAATGAATTTGCAGCAGCTTTTTTAATGCCAAGAAAAGACTATAAAGATGAATTAGATGAGCATACAGAAGGTAATATGGTAAATACAGAAGAAATTGCAAGACATTTTTTCGTATCTATTGATGCAGCAGCAAATAGAGGAAAGTGGTTAGGATATTTAGTATGGTAGATACTACAACAGAATTACAATCAAAATTAGATGAATTTAATAGACTTAATGAGTCTCAAGTTGAGCAAGGTGGAGAAGAACAGCTAACTAAAAAGGATGTAATGTTGTTCTTCTCTTTTGATATTGTGAATTCTACAGCTTATAAGACAGTGAATTATTATGGATGGGCACAAGTATTAAATTTAGTATTTAAAAAGTTGAGAGAAAAAGTAAATCAGAAGATAAACAGTGCTGAATTGTGGAGAATTTTGGGGGATGAGGCCATATTTATAGTTAAAATCAGAGAAGAGAATGATTTGGGAGAATATGTTAAAATAATTTTCAAGATAATGTTAGAAATAATAGAGGAATTGAAAAAGGGAAACTTTTTTAAAAGTGATGACAGAAATTTAATGAAGCTTCAGAATATATTATCATTGAAAGCAGCCGCTTGGATTGCAGTTGTTAATAACGTGGGAAATATTGAAGATGATAAAATTTCTCTTCAAGAGGGAGATAATATTTTTGAAAAATATCAATCTCAAGATGGAAATAGTATTTTTGAGTTTCTTGGAAATGATATTGATACAGGATTTAGAGTAGCTTCTCAAACACAAGAAGGACGTTTAGCACTCAGCTATGAGCTGGCATATTTAATCTCACAAAAAACACAAGATGCTTCATATTTATATATAATAACTTATAAAAGACTAAAAGGAGTATGGAAAGATAAGTTATATCCTGTAATATGGTATCATAATCCTAATGCATATGAGAAATTAACAAAATTTGAAGATAGTTTTACATTTGATGCATGTGACAAAAATGAGTTAGTAAAAGAATATTATGATAATAGATTTGGTGAAAGAAATAATAGTATTATTCGCGATAAACGAATGTACATAGATTCATTTTATGCTTTTAATAAAATTTTGAAAGATCGAGGCTTAGAGAATAAAATTGAAAGATTACAACAAATTATAAAAGAAACGAGATACTCGCAAGTAAAATATATGGATGAAGAACGAATGCAGATTCATTGTGCAGCAGTTTGTTTTAAAAAAGAAAATTCAGGAATAGCAAAAATATTAATAGCTAAAAGAAAAAATACTAGAGAAAAGTTTAAAGGTGTTTGGGAATTTGGTTGTGCAAAAGCATCAATAAATAAAGATTTTGCTACTCAAATAAAAGAAGAATATAAACAAGATTTTAATATTGATATCGAGCCGATAATGGATGAGACTAGAGAAATGAAAGAACCCATACCAATAGCTTTATATCATATTGAACGCAACGAGGGAAAACAAGATAAAGGAATAATTGTGTTGGCAGAAATAGTTGGAGATTATAATATAGAAAGTTTTAAAGAGACAGAGAAGCATAGTGAATTAAAATGGGTTATAGAGAACGAGATATTACCAATGGAAGCGTTAGAATCAGCTGTTCCAGATTTTAAACGAACATTAGAGGAAGCCTTTAAAAGAATACAAAATTTAAAATGAAGGGAAAATAAGAACATGGATAAAGATTACGTGGAAGAAGTGGAAGGCTATTTTGAAAAACAATTGGAAAGAGTAAATAGTTGGTTGTCATTTGCAGAGGCGAAGAATGCGGGGTTATTTGCTGCCAATATTGCTATTTTAGTGGTAGTTATAGGTTTATTTAATACAGTACCTGTATTTTGCGTAGTAGCTGGGATAATAACAATGGCATCATGTGCAGTATGTTTATGTTCATTTCGTCCTATTTTTAATAGTAAGTTAATAAGAAAAGGGGTAATAAAATACGATTCTCATAAAGACTATAACTTGATTTTTTATATGGATATAGCGGAAATAGATGATTTGAATATTTATATTTCTTTAGTGAATAAAAGATATTTTAGTAATAAAGGTTATTTTAGTAATAAAGCAAAAGATTTGGCGTATGAGGTAATGGAAAATTGTAAAATAACTAGAGAAAAATATAGAATGTTCAATAAGGCAGTGCTTATTGATTTGGTGGCATTTGTTTCAATTATTATTCTTTTTATAGCGGCATGAATATATGGGGAATTACACTGAAATTTATGCAGACATTAGAAGATGATGAAGCAAAAAAATCATTTAAATTTTCAAAGATACCGATTTCTATAAGTGTTTTAGTGTATTCTCTTAATGGAATTGCTGAATTATATATGAAAAAATTACGTGCAACAGATATTACAGCAATGATATTACTCCGAACAGTTTTAAATCGTGAGATATGGTTTGATCCGCTTGGAAAGATTTTTGGAGGATGGGGATTATATGAAGATGGACAGTTTACAACAGAATCTATAGAGAATTTTATGTTATTTGTTCCATTTTCTATTTTACTATTGTGGGC
>CAKUQA010000234.1 GCA_934675225.1 uncultured Candidatus Melainabacteria bacterium
ATGAAAATGCTTCAAGTTACAGAAGAAATTGCTGCTAAACATTACGCAGAACACGTAGGAAAACCTTTTTATCCAAATCTTGTAAAATATATTACAAGTGGCCCGATTGTTGCAATGGTATTTCAAGGATATCAAGCTGTTCAAGGTATTCGTCACGTGTTAGGTGGCACAGATCCTTGCGAAGCTGATGTTGGTTCTATTAGAGCAGATTATGCTCAATTAAAAGCATATAACACTGTTCACGGTTCTGACAGTATCGAAAGTGCTGAAAGAGAAATTAATATTTACTTCAAACCGGAAGAACTTTGTCCTGATTACAAAAATATGATGGAATTAATTACAGAAAGTATAGGCGAAGATTAATGCGAGATAACGCTCACGAAAATTTCTCTTATGAATTAGTTCACGAATGTAAACAAACAGGTGCTAGAGCCGGCATCCTGAATACTCCTCACGGTTCAATTCTTACACCTATTTTTATGCCAGTGGGAACTAATTCTGCAGTAAAAACACTTACCGCAGAGCAAATAGTTGATACCAATGCTCAAATAATGTTATCAAACTCTTATCATCTGTATTTGAGAGCCGGAACAAAGCTAATAAAACAGTTTGGTGGAATTCATAATTGGATGAATTGGCATAAACCTGTATTAACAGACTCTGGAGGTTTCCAAGTGTTTTCTCTTTCCCATTTAAATAAAATCGGGGAGGATGGAGTTGAATTTCGAGACCCTAAAGATGGGAAAAAGCATTTTATAAATCCTGAAGTTTCTATGGAAATTCAACAGGATATCGGAGCTGATATTATTATGGCATTTGACCAATGCGCACCATTCCCTTGTGATTACGACACTGCTAAAAAAGCGATGGAAAGAACTCACAGGTGGTTGGAAAGATGTTTTAAAGCAAAAACTAATCCTCACCAAGCTTTGTTCCCGATTGTTCAGGGTGCCTTTTATGATGACTTGCGAAAAGAAAGTGCTGCTATAATTTCATCTTATGATGCTGTTGGCTACGCAATAGGTGGTTTGAGTGTTGGCGAAACAAAAGATATAATGAACCATTTTGTTGAATTTACAGCCCCATTATTACCAAACAACAAACCTAGATATTTAATGGGGGTAGGTACACCTGAAGATTTATTAGACGGTATTAAACGAGGCGTTGATATGTTTGATTGTGTACTTCCAACAAGAAATGCTCGTCATGGTTCTTTCTTTACTTGGGAAGGGAAGTCAAATATTAAAACACAAAAATATTACGATGATGAACGCCCGTTGGTTGAAGGTTGTAATTGTTACGCTTGCAAAAATCATTCAAGAGCATATATAAGACATTTGTGGAGATGTGGCGAAAGTACAGCTTCAACCTTATTATCTATCCATAATATAAAATTCTTGGTAGACTTTTCTCAAAAATGCAGACAAGCTATTTTGGAAGATAGATTTGGCGATTTTTACAATGAACATTATAAAAAACTGACAAAATAATTTCTATCATTATTTATAAGATAATGAGGTGAAATTATGGAAGAAATTATTTCTGAAAATCTTAAAATCTTGTATCCAAATTTAGAAAAGTATCCAAAATTTGAAACTTACGACCTAAATGATCCTGTAGTATTGAGTTTTATAGCATTTGCCGAAAAACCACCAATGATAAATCAAGATTTCCTAGAATTTTTTACGATTTAATTAAACAAATTCAATTGAGGAATATCAACTGTTGGTGTATCAGCAGATCTTTTTCGAGTTGCAAGGTTGTTAGAATAATCCTTCTGCATTCTTGTCATTAATTCTTGAGAACGCTTGATTACAGTAGACGGAAGTCCTGCCATCTTGGCTACTTGAATACCATAACTTTTGCTTGCTCCGCCTTGAACTATTTTTCGTAAAAATTCAATTTCGCCATTTTCTTCTGTAATTGTAATTCTATAATTCTTGATTTGCGGATATGTTTTTGTCATTACATTCAATTCATGATAGTGGGTTGCAAAAATACATCTGGCTTTAATTTTTGTTGCAATATATTCTGCAACGGACCAAGCTATTGCAACACCATCATAAGTGCTTGTTCCACGTCCAATTTCATCAAGCAAAATAAAACTTCTATCTGTCGCAGAATTCAAAATACAAGCTGTTTCAATCATTTCAACCATAAATGTTGATTGTCCGAGAGTTAAATCATCAGATGCACCAACTCTGGTAAAAATTTTATCAATAACTCCGATTTTAGCATAATCTGCAGGAACCCAAGAACCAATTTGCGCTAAAATTGCTATTAATGCATTTTGACGCATATATGTCGATTTACCTGCCATGTTTGGTCCTGTTAAAATCATAAATTGAGTTGTATCTAATGAGTTGCATTTCAATTCCAAATCATTAGGCACATACTCTCCAAGCGGTAGAATTTTTTCCAAAACAGGATGACGACCATTTTTTACTATAAAATCGTCAGACTCATCAACTATTGGCTTACAGAAATTATTTTCAGCTGCAACATCTGCAAGAGCAGTAAAAACGTCACATCTTGCTATACATTCTGCAATTTCTCTGATTTTAGAAACAAATTCTTTTGAATATTCTCTAAAATCACAGAAAAGTTTATATTCAAGTTCTGTTGACTTAAATTTGGCAGAAAGAACATCGTCCTCATGTTTCTTCAATTCTTCTGTAATAAATCTTTCGCCACTAGTTAAAGTTTGTTTTCTAATATAACCGTCCGGAATTTGGTTTAAATATGAATTTGAAATTTCAATAAAATAACCAAAAACTTTATTAAAACCAATTTTCAAACTTTTTATACCGGTTCTTTCACGTTCTTCTTCTTCAAAAGTTCTTAACCACTTTTCTCCTCCGGTTAAAAGTTCTCTAAAATAATCCAGTTCTCCAGATACTCCTTCTTTTAAAATACCACCTTCTTTAATCAGTGCAGGTGCATTTTCAGAAATTGTTCTATCTATTAGAGCTGTATATTCTGCAATTTCATCCTTGTATTGATTAATTGCTGCAAGAGGATTGTATTCAAGACTATTAGTTGCCTCCAACAATTCAGGCAACATCATTAAAGAAACCTTTAAGCTCAAAAAATCTTTAGGATTTGCTGAACTGTTTGACATACGTGTCGCCAAACGTTGAATATCATAAATTTTTTCTAATAAATTACCAATTTCCAATCTATAATTTGTCTTTTCAACAAGTTCAGAAACAGAATTTTGCCTTGCTAAAATATCTTCTACTCTTTTTAGTGGCTGACAAAC
>CAKUQA010000235.1 GCA_934675225.1 uncultured Candidatus Melainabacteria bacterium
AATTTCCCTCGTTCTATTAAGACAAAAAATTAATTACGTCATTGTGAGCGATAGCGAAACAATCCAGCTTATTAAATACCAAATATTGGCGGGGTAGGCACCACCGCCCTACAACACTCCGTAATTCTGAGCGGAGCGAAGAATCTCCTAAATATTTTCCCAGCTATGTAAATCTCAATATAATTAAAAATTATATATAATTCAGAACAACTTGCCCAACTTTGTTATTTTGTTATAATAAAACAAAGAAAGGAAATACAATGACAATATTAAAAATTGAAAGATTACCACACAACAAATTTTTACCTGAATATAAAACTGAAGGGGCTGCAGGAATGGATTTATGTGCTGCAATTTCTGAACCTATTACTTTGCAACCGTTGGAAAGAAAATTAATTCCAACAGGTTTAAAAATCGAATTAGAACACGGGTACGAAGCTCAAGTCAGACCTCGTTCCGGACTTTCTATCAAACACGGTATAACATTGATTAATTGTATTGGAACAATTGATGAAGATTATAGAGGAGAAGTTTGTGTTCCTATTGTAAATGTTTCAAATGAAGCATATACAATTCAACCTGATGAAAGAATTGCGCAAATGGTAATTGCAAGAGTTGAACAAGCAGAAATCAAAGTTGCAGTAGAACTTTCTGAAACTTCTCGTGGTGAAGGCGGTTTTGGCTCAACAGGCAAATAGCCTAATTCACAAAAACAAATTTAATTAAAATAAAAAAGAACCTTTTATAATTTAGGTTCTTTTTTTATAAATATTGTGTCGAGGAAAAGTAAGGAATTTAAAATCTATTTTTTCTTCCCATTGAAAACTGATATTTTAGAAAGGTCGTTTTCAAGTGTGAATTTTGTATTTATATCAAAAAGAGGATTTTGCAACTGATTATCAGTACTATTAGCTTGTGTTACCCAATAGTCTTTATCAAGTTTTGGTAATCCTTTAGGTATGTCAGAATTAAAATCAACCATATATAATTTCCCTTTGTATTTTTCTTAACGTCAAACAAAAATATTTCTGCAGTATTTTTATAGTATTATTAAGAATTTGTTACATTCTGGTTATTGTTAACAACATTTCATTTGGTACAAAATAATCTTTTACACCATAATTTGCATTAACAAATAGAAATTCTAATGTATCTCCGCTTGCGATATCTATTGTATCAAACGGAATTGCAACATCCACAACTTTATTGTATGCTGTTTTTATGTTTTTAGAAGTTGTAATTACCCACAAGTTATTTGGAATTGCTTTTACAAGTCTTACTAAATTTATTTCTCCATTAAATATAGAAATTTGAAGTTCATTATGGAATTTTTCTTTAGAAATCGGTAAAATACTTTCAGTTTTTTGAATAATTCTTATAGGCGAAAGTGCCTGTTTTTTGTCCTGATTTCTCATATAAATGTACATTTGATTAACCTGTTTTAGCAAAGCAGGTGTTTCTTTGAGATATTCATTTATGTAAAATCTCAAATATAAATTATCTCTATCATAACCAAAATATATTTTGTCATAGAATTTATTTTCTTTTAAAACAGGTCCGTCAGGAATTTTTATACAACCTGCATTCAACCAAATATCATCACTGTGCTCAATTCCATCAATATCAGGAGTAAATTCACCTTTCGGATATCTTGATGGTTTTGCAATTGCAGATAACAACGGAGTTTCCAAGTATTCAGGAGCTTCAAGTCCAAGATACAGATAAATATTTTTTAAATGTTCTCTAAAAATATAATCAAAGATATTATCACGCCCTGAATCATTTGGTTCTCCATACCACCAAAACCAATCACTGCCTTCACAAATAAACAATTCTCGTCTCGCAGCTTCAATATTCGGGTTAAACGGATTTTGTTTTACAAAATTTGAAAAATCATCTCTTACTTGTTTTAAGTATGTCCAAGCCAAATTTTTTATCGGTTCATCAATCCAAAGCTTAAAGTTTCTATTAATCCAAGAACCTGAACTAAGTTTGTTCAATTGTTTTGGAGTATCTTTTTCTATATAATCACTAATTA
Source organism: uncultured Candidatus Melainabacteria bacterium (assembly GCA_934675225.1). GTDB lineage: Bacteria > Cyanobacteriota > Vampirovibrionia > Gastranaerophilales > Gastranaerophilaceae > Stercorousia. The sequence goes on from CAKUQA010000235.1 coordinate 2,039, forward strand.
AAACTGTTTCTAATGTAGGATCATTTTCAATAAGAGAGTATATTTTAGTTAGAAATTCCTCTCCATCTTGAGTGTAATTTTCCCAACAATTTTCACCATCCATCGCAATTGTTAACAAGTGATTGTCATCAGGTGATGACAACAGTTTGCTTTGAGCAACTTTTATTCTATCATAAAGGTCATTTGCGGCACCTTCCGCAGAATGATTTGGATACTCAAAACCTATAAGATTTGGAAGCATAGCATCTCTAAAAATTATATCGACACCATTGTAATTGTATGATTTTAAAAGGTGATAAGGATCTTCCAAATATCCCCTAAAGTCTCTTACAAATTCAAAATTAATCGAATCCGACAAAATACCTTCGTCAGAAATAGTCCATTTTACACCAAGTTCACTTAGCATTTCTGCAACTTTTGAATTTATACAATGTTCAGAAGGCCAAACTCCCTTAGGTCGTTTCCCAAAAATTTCTTCAATTCTGTCTAATGCCAATTTGGTTTGCATTTTGGCATCTGGTTCCATTTTTAAATTCTCAGGAAGATTGCTTTCCGGAGATGTTTTAATATTTTCAAAATCTAAAAGAATTGGTAAAATAGGATGATAATATGGACTTGTTGTAATTTCTATTTTACCCTTTTCCATATATTTTTTATATGTAGGAATAATTTTCTTAATAATGTCACGCTGAATATCAATAATTTTAATCCTATCTTCCAGCGTATAATTTTTACCTTTTTTAATAAGTTTTTTTAAATCAGGATATTTGTTTTTGTAAATCGGATCAAACCAAGCAAGGTTAAACAAAGCCATAAGGTCAGAATATTCTTGATTTGAAAAGATATTTAAGTCATTTGTTTCATTAAGTTGCGCTTTTTGATAAAGTCTGTTGTATTCTTCATTTGGCAAAATCATTGAATGAAAATTTGCATCAAAAAAGTTATTTAGAATAAATTCTTTATCATCATCAGTCAAGTCATTAACATCAGTTATGGTTAATCTTGAATGAATGTCGTGCAATTCATTTTGCCCATAATCAATTAACGCATCTAGAAGCACCGGAACAAGGTTAAAATTTAACTTGATATTTTTAAATTTATCTAAAATTAAAACCATATCAAGATAATCTTTGATTGCATGTAAACGCACCCAAGGCATTAAATAGTCACCGGTTGGCGTAAGTTGGTAAACCGGTTGGTGCATGTGCCAATAGAATGC
>CAKUQA010000236.1 GCA_934675225.1 uncultured Candidatus Melainabacteria bacterium
AGAAGGGATTGAGCCTAATACACAGCCGATTGCACCAGCTATTGCAGCTATATGAAAGTTCATTTCTCCTTTACTTACTATATATCCGGCGAAAGGTAAGATTGCTTCACTCGGAAGTGGAATGTTGCATGATTCAATAGCCATTAACAAACTAATCCCGAATGGTCCCATACCTGTAATAACGTGTTCTATAAAATTAACCAAATGTCCTAATATTAAATTTATATATTCCATAATCCCTCTCTTTTTCTTTATTGTAGCAGAAAAATAGTAAGATTGAGTTTTTTATTAATATATGTTATAATTAGAGAGTGATATACTCTCCCCCATTGAGGGAAAGAGAGTATACTTTCCTAAAGATTATCCGTATAAAGTTAGATATAGATAAAAAAATAATCCCGAAATAAAACGGGATTATTTTTTTTATTAATTTTTAATTGTTAGTTTAGTTATATATTTTTCTTGTTAAATCAGCTTTTCTAATTCTAACATTTTCAGGAGTGATTTCAACTAATTCATCGTCTCCAATATATTCCATACATTCTTCCAATGACATTTCTTTGTGCGCTTGTAATGTTACCATAACATCAGCTGTTGCACTTCTCATATTTGTTAATTTTTTAGTTTTGCAAATATTAACAACAATGTCTTGTGGTTTGTTGCATTCTCCTATAATCATACCGCGATAAACTTTTGTTTTTGGAGTAACAAAGAATGTTCCACGATCTTCATATTGAGCTAATGCATAAGGAATTGCTTCGCCTTGTTCGTGAGCAATAATTGAACCGTTTCTTTGACGAGGAATATCTCCGGCAAAAGGTCTGTAATCTAGGAATGTGTGGTACATTATACCTTCGCCACGAGTCATTCTGATAAATTCGCTTCTAAAACCGATTAAACCACGAGCAGGAATGTGGAATACCATTGTGGTTCTACCTTTGGCATTATTCATTTCTTTCATTTCTGCTTTTCTGCCAGAAAGTCTATCAATACAGCTACCTGCACATCCTTCCGGTACATCAACAATTAAGTTTTCAAATGGTTCGCATCTTACGCCATCAATTGTTTTGTAAATAACTTCAGGTTTAGAAACTTGAAATTCATATCCTTCACGTCTCATTGTTTCAATTAAAATGCCTAAGTGAAGTTCGCCTCTGCCTGAAACTCTGAATACATCTGTAGAATCTGTATCCTCAACTCTCAAACTTACATTCTTTTCAAGTTCATCATAAAGTCTTTTTCTCAACTGACGAGATGTAACAAATTTACCTTCTGTTCCGGCAAACGGACTATCGTTTACAGAAAAATTCATTTGTAATGTCGGCTCGTCTACTTTGATTAAAGGTAACGGTTGAGGATCTGTAAGTGAGCAAATACTTTCCCCAATTTGAATATCAGAGAAACCTGCAATACCTACAATGTCTCCTGCAAATGCTTCTTCAATTTCAGTTCTTCCTAAATCATGGAACCCGAAAAGTTTTGTAATTTTACCTTTTTCTTGGCTTCCATCGGCGTGAACTACACAAACTTGTTCTTGAGATTTAACTTTTCCGTTTTCAATACGACCGATAACAATTCTACCAACATATTCGTTATAGTCAAGAGTTGTTGCACGGAATTGGAAAGGTTTGTCTGCATCTCCTTTTGGAGGTTTGATGTTTTCTAAGATACAATCTAAAAGCGGAACCATATCTTTTCTTTCGTCATCCAAATCTTTGATTGCAAAACCATTTAAGCTGCTTGCAAAAATGAATGGGAAGTCGATTAAATCTTCTCTGTCTGTCAATTCTGTGAACAAATCAAATACTTTGTCTAATGCTGTTAGTGGTTCTGCAGCCGGTTTATCAATTTTGTTTATTACAACAATAATTCTTAAACCTAATTCCAATGCTTTTGAAAGTACAAATCTTGTTTGTGGCATAGGACCTTCCGCAGCGTCAACGATTAATAATGCTCCGTCTACCATTCCTAAAACACGTTCAACTTCTCCGCCAAAGTCTGCGTGCCCCGGAGTGTCTACTACGTTAATTTTTGTGTTTTTATAATTGATTGAAATGTTTTTAGAAAGAATTGTAATTCCACGTTCTCTTTCAAGGTCGTTACTGTCAAGAACTCGTTCTTGTACTTGTTGATTTGTTCTAAATGCTCCGGCTTGTTTTAACAAGCAGTCAACCAAAGTTGTTTTACCGTGGTCAACGTGAGCAATAATAGCGATGTTTCTGATATTTTCATTATGTGTTGTCATATTTCCCTACTATCTATATTTGAGTAACATTAGTGTAAAATTTACACTAGTATTTTATATTACTGATAACAATTTTTCAAGTTAAGATTTTGTAAAAATATTTAGCAGAAAAAAGTGTTTTACTGTTCAACTTTTCTGTAGGCAACAAATGCGAAAGTTAAGCAAGTCAATCCAAATAGTATTCCAAAGCACATTGTAGTTCTATAGGAGTATAAAAATGCTGTTTCGTATATTTCTCCGTGTTCTATAAATAAGTGTCTAAAGGTTTCAAATAGCGTAATAGTCACGGCAACTCCCAAGATGTTTCCAAGGTTTCTTGCTAATGCAAGAATTCCTGAAGCTAATCCCAGTTCTCCGTGAGAAACACTTGTCATAATTGCGTTGTTTGATGGTGATTGAAACAAGCCGTTACCTATTCCCATAATTCCGGAAGCTAATATAATTTGCCACATTGTTGCGTTTTTGTCGTAAATTGTGAACATAAATAATGCAATACAATATGTAGCAGGACCTAGGCGAGTTAATATTTTACTTCCGTATTTACCTGATAATCTGCCGGCAATTGGAGCTGTTATTGCTAAAGTGAGTGAATAAGGTAAAATTAATAAGCCGGTTACAAGTGCATTGTATTTTAATATTTCTTGTAAAAAGAATGGTAATAAGATGCTATTTGTATACATAGCCATATATGATGTCATTACAGCTAGGTTTCCGAATGTAAACGGTTTTATTTTAAACATAGAGAAATTTATCAACGGGTAATTAATTTTGTGGTCACGCATATAAAAAAGAGAGCCAAACACCAGTGTAATTATTCCAAGAATAATTATTCTTATAGAATTCCATCCCCAACTGTGCCCTTCTGAAATTGCTAATAATAAAGCAAATAAACTTACTGTAAAATAGAAAAAACCTCTGTAGTCAAATTTAAAGCTGCTAATATTAGTCTTAACG
>CAKUQA010000237.1 GCA_934675225.1 uncultured Candidatus Melainabacteria bacterium
TTTTGTACTTTGTTTAAAATTTCAGAGAAATCTGCACATTTAATTTCAGTCTCTTTTAAAAGTTCAGAACAATTTAAAAGATTATTTTCATCAATAATTCTTGGATTTTTATAATTTCCAAATGGAACATTAAATTCGCCTTTAGAATTTACTCTATACATACCATTAAAACAAGTTCGATTTAGATAAATAAAACGGCTCGCTCTTTCAACATTTGAAAGTTTGGAGTATTTTTTTGTCCTATCAATGTTACGAATTTCTAAAAAATATTCTTTTGAAACTTCGTGTTTACTTAAATCTTTTATTAACTCATAAACATCATCTCTCACAACAGAATAAAGATTTATAAGTTCTTCGTTCATATCTGAAATATAAGCATTATCGGGTTGCAATTCAAAGAACAAAGCTCCACCGCCGATAAAAGGCTCAAAATATCTATTATAACTTTTAGGCAAGTTTTTTAACAATTCGAACATAAGTTGACGTTTGCCGCCAACCCATTTGACAATTGGATATGTTTCACTTTTCAATTGTTCTTCTTGTTTGCTCGCATTAAACGGGACTACACTTCGTTCCGCCCTCTGCTCGCAAGCCGCTAAAACTACTGCCATTGTTTTTCTTTCTTTGAAAATACTTGTTCAAACCTTTTTATTGATAGGTCTAAATATTCTTTTTCCAAGTCTATTCCGATAAATTTTCTACCTAATTCTAAAGCCATTATACCAGTCGTGGAACTTCCTGTAAACGGATCTAGTATTAAGTCGCCTTTGTTAGTTGAGGCAAGGATTATGCGTCTTAACAATTCTAAAGGTTTTTGTGTTGGGTGTTTCCCGAATTCTTTTTCATAAGGTTTTGGAGTGCCGATTGCCCATACTGAACGCATTTGTTTTTCAGGCTTTTTAATAAAATCTTCTGACCAATCTCCATTCTTCATTATTTCATAATTAAATGTATGTTTTGTTCCATTATCCAATTTTGCCCATAATAAAGTTTCATGGCTTGCTGTAAAGTATCTGCAACTCATATTTGGAGACGCATTTGGTTTGAACCAACAAATATCATTTAATATTTTAAAACCAGCTTTTTGTAATGCAAAACCACAAGCGTAGATTGAATGATAAGTTCCTGAAATCCAAATTGTTCCATTAGGTTTTAAAACTCTTTTGCAAGCATTAATCCAATTTTGATGAAATTCAAAATCTTCATCAAAGCCTTTGCTTTTATCCCACTTGCCTTTATTTACTGAAACAACTTTGCCGGATTGACATGTTATACCATCATTAGACAACATATAAGGCGGATCTGCAAAAATCATATCAACAGATTCAGGAGTTGCCTTATTTAAAATTTCGATACAATCACCCTGAAATAAAGTTATATTATCCCTATCATAAATTTTTTGCATAAGTTAATTATAATATAAATATGTAATTTATTATTTCTAATAGTTTTTAAATTATAAATAAGTACACAATGTTTATAGTAAAATAAAAAACATGAAAAAGAATATTGTATTGATTGGCATGATGGGTTGTGGGAAAACTACGACAGGTGATGAATTAAGTAGAGAACTTCCAAATTACAAATATATAGATATTGATGCCGAAATTGAAAAAAGTACGCAAAAAAAGATTTCTGAAATTTTTTTGAAACATGGTGAAGCTTTTTTTAGAATGTTGGAAACAGAAAAAGTAAAACAATTTTGTAATGGTGAAAAAGCAATTATAGCAGCAGGTGGAGGGGCTTTTGAAAACCCTGAAAATAGAAAATTGATGCTTGAGACGTCTCATGTAATTTATCTCAAAGCAACTCCTCAGGAAATTTATAATCGCATAATGACCGAAGTCTTAGAACCAGATATAAATCATACTAATGCAATTGGTAGGAAACGACCATTACTAAAAAAGAATTTTTCAATTGAAAAAATTTCAAGTATTATGCAATTACGTTCAAAAAATTACGAAAAAGCGGATATTACTATTGATACAACAGGAAAAAGTCCGTATGATGTTGTTAGAGAAATTCTTGGAGCACTAAATGGTTAGTCTTTTTGTAAAAATAAATTCTGAACAAAAAATTTATCCGATTTTGATTGAGAGTGAAGAAATTTCTGTATTTGCTCAGAAAATTCTTGCTACAGTAAAAGGTCAGAAATATCTTGTGGTTATTTCAGAAAAAGTTGAAAAACTTTATGGAAAAATTCTTGGTATTCCTAAAGAAAATAAGTTCGTATTAAAAGATGGTGAAAAAGAAAAGAATTTTAAAAATTATGAAAAAATTCTAAACCGTGCACTGAAAATGAAACTAACAAGAAAAGATGCAATAATTGCAATTGGTGGCGGTGTTGTTGGTGATATGGCAGGGTTTGCAGCCGCAACATATATGAGAGGGATTGATTTTATTCAAATTCCAACAACTTTGCTTGCTTGTGTTGATAGTTCTGTTGGTGGCAAAACTGCAATTGATACTAAATTTGGAAAAAATCTTGTTGGAGCATTTTATCAACCAAAAATCGTTTTGATAAATCCAAAATTTCTAAAAACTCTTGATGATAGACAATTTAAAACAGGTTTGGGTGAAGTTGTAAAATATTCATTTATCGAAAAAAGTTGTAAATGCGATGAAGAACTTCATTTGACTAATTTTTTATCAGAAAAGTATGAACAAATTTTGGAACGAAAAGAAAAAACTCTTTCTCAATTGATAGAAATTTGTGTTAGATTAAAAATTTCCGTTGTTCAAAAGGATGAAAAAGAAAGTGGTTTGAGACGAATTTTGAATTTTGGGCATACTTACGGGCATGCAATCGAAAAGATTACAAAATATAAAAAATATACTCATGGTGAAGCTGTTGTTGAAGGTATAAAATTTGCATTTAATTTAGCATTAAAACAAAATTTGATAGACAAAAATTATAAATTTTTGGCGGAAGACATCATAAAAAAATATAATTTTCGAGAAATTCCAAAATTCAATATGAAAAAAATGGTAGAACTTATGCAAATGGACAAAAAAGCAACAGCAAACTCAATAGTTTTTGTATTGCCTACTGACTATTCTCAGGTTGAAGTATTTGAAGTTTCCCCTGAAAGTTTGCTAAAGTAGTTAAGATTATTAATCTATTCACCCAAATTGATTTGAGAGAATTGAACAATTTTATTTTTTCCGCGCTTTTTAGCATTGTACAAAGC
>CAKUQA010000238.1 GCA_934675225.1 uncultured Candidatus Melainabacteria bacterium
GTTTAGTATTTGTCATAATATTATGTTTTTATAAAGGTGCTTGACAGAAATCATAAAAGACTTCATACTAAACATTGTAATTAATATTTTCTAAAAATGCAAGTTTTTTAGATATGTGTACAAAAGGAGTGTTTATGAAAGAAAATAAAATTTATTTCGTTGATGTTACTAATCGTGACGGTGTTCAAACATCTCGTCTTGGACTTGCAAAACTGCAAAAAACAATTATCAATTTAATGCTTGATGACATGGGAATTACTCAATCGGAGTTTGGTTTTCCAACAACACAGCATGAAATAAATTATCTTAACGGAAACCTTGAACTTGTTGAGCGTGGAGTTATTTCAAGAACACATTTATCAGGTTGGATGCGAGGCATAGCATCTGATGTAGAACTTTCTTTCAAAAATGTTCCAAAATTAAAATATATTAATTTATCTCAATCAACATCAGATCAAATGATTAACGGCAAATACCTAGGTAAAAAAACTCCACAAGATATTATAAATATGACTTGTGAAGCTGTTGAGTGTGCTAAATCGCTTGGGGCTATTGATATTGGCATTAATGCTGAAGATGCTTCAAGAAGTGATGTTGAATTTTTAATTAAATATGCGAATGAAGCAAAAAAATGTGGAGCAAAACGATTTAGATATTGCGATACACTTGGCTATGAAGATCCTCAGACTACTTATGAAAGAATATATAAAATAGCCAAAGAAACAGAAATGCCTATAGAAATGCATTTTCATAACGACCTAGGAATGGCTGTAGCATGTTCCGTTATGGGAGCTAGAGCTGCAGTAGATGCAGGCGTTGATGCTTATATTAATACTGCAATAAACGGAATGGGCGAACGTGCAGGAAATGCAGATTTAGTATCCTGTTTACTTGCAATTCTTAAATCTGCAGGCTTCCGTCAAAGATATAATATTGACCCAAATATTGATTTAAGCAAAGCATGGAAACTTGCCAAATATACTGCTTATGCTTTTGGTGTTCCAATTCCAATAAATCAACCTGCTGTTGGAGATAACGCTTTTGCACATGAATCAGGAATTCATGCTGATGGAGCATTAAAAGACAGACGAAATTATGAGCTTTATGATTTTGAAGAACTTGGACGTGGAGAACCTGAAATTATTGAAACAGGTAGAATGATTACAACAGGTGAATATGGTGGAATTAAAGGGTTTAGAAACGTTTATGACAATCTTGAACTTGAATTCAAAGACGAACATGAAGCAAGAAACATTCTGGAACTGGCTCGTTATGCAAACGTTCATACTCAAAAACCTCTAACTTCAAGTGAATTGAGATTTATATACTATTATCCTGATATAGCAGCAAAAGTAATGACTGTTTCACCGTACTATGAACCGCAAGGCGCTATTAAAGAACGTGTCGAAGCTAGATTATTAACTAAACCACATAGAATTATTTAATAACTATAAATTTTCCAATATACAAACAGGCTCAGTTGAAAGACTGAGCCTTTCTAATACATAGGTAGCCCTCTGTGTCAACATTTGTTCCTACTTTATACAACGAAACGTCGCAATCTCTTAATTTTCAACATGAATGGGATTACTACGTCGCTTCGCTCCTCGTAATGACAGTTTTATTTATAAAAACGTACAGACTTTACATCTATTCTTTCTAACACATGTTACAATTTGTTAACATTTTATTCTTATTTATTAAAGTTTTTAACTACAACTGCCGTCATGTAAAACATAAGGAAACAAACGGAAAGGAAGACAGGTCATGGGTATGGCAGCTTCGCAGGCTAGATTCTTAGGTCTAACTGCAAGAAAAACAAATGTTGAATTTGAAGGCCAACAGATTAACCAACAACGTACAACGTTGTCAAACCAATCTGCTAACTACTACAACCAACTTCTTGGTATGGCAGTACCGGTTCCGCCGTCTGTTGACGATTATACAAAAACTGTTTACACATTTGAAGATGGTTCATTAAGCAATTCTATTTCTACAATGATTGCACAACCGGACGGATTGTATTTAATAAGCTACACTTCTTCTTGGACAGATGATTTTGCAGCTGTTTCTGCGGGACAATCTATTATTACGAGAAAAGACAAAGGTGGACCTTACTTCGTTGGTTCTAAACAATTAAGAGAACTTACACAAGATTTAACTTTCACTGCCACTGAATATGATGCAGATGGTAACAAAGTGGAAGGTGGAGCTTCTAACTTGTATTATGATAAAGAAACTAAAGCATACTACAAGAAATATGATGAAGCTACCGGTAAATTTTCTGAAGCATATACCCCAGCTGAAGGAAATACAGCTAAATTTGAATGTGATTTTGATGACGAATATTTAAGATCGCTTTCAGCTGATCAAATTGCTAATTTAAGAGAAGAAGAAAAGCAATACATTGAAATTCTTAACAAACAATATGGTGAGGACACTTGGGAAGTTAGATATGTTCAAAACACATCTACTGGAACTTGGTCTCCATACTTCAACAAAAAGTCTGTTTTAGACAATGCTATTTATTCTGACACTGGTTCTTCTCAAAGCAACATTCCGGCATACACTATTGGTTCTGCGAAGAAAACTGAAGAAATTAAAGGTGTTAAAGCTAGAATGGAACAAGATGCAACTGGTCGTATTATTAGTGTTACACTTAACCCTGATGATGAAAAGAACAAAGTTACTTATGCGGTTACTACTAACACTTTGACTGACCAAGCTAAATACGATGATGCGATGAATCAATATGAATACGACAAGTATCAATATGATCAATCTATTCAAGAAATTAACTCTAAGATTGAAATTATACAAGCGGAAGATAAGAACTTAGAATTAAGATTAAAACAATTAGACACCGAACAAGATGCAATTTCTACTGAAATGGATGCGGTTCAAAAAGTTATTGAAAAGAACACTGAATCTACTTTCAAAACGTTCGGGTAAGCAAAGCTTACTTCCACATAACTTACAACTGCTTAAAAGGCGCTTTTGCAAAAAACTTAATTTTACAAATATTATTGAAATGGCGCTTTATACAGTTGAACGCACTCGGGGATTACCCGTAATAAATTTAATAAACTAAAAAACTTAACCCTCGCATCTGTTTTGCTTTTAATAATTGCGAGAATTTAATAAAAATTTTATATTTTGTTTCCTTTCCCCTTTTTTATTGACTAAC
>CAKUQA010000239.1 GCA_934675225.1 uncultured Candidatus Melainabacteria bacterium
AGAAGTCATGGAACAAAATAATCCTGACAAAATTGTTTTGGCATGCACACATTACCCATATTTATTGGATGTTTTAAAGAAATTTTTACCGGAAGATAAATTTATGGATCCTGCATTATATTTTGCTCAAAGTATAAAAGAAGATTTGAAGAAAAACAATTTATTGGGAAATGAACATGCTTACGAAAAATTTTACGTAAGCTCTGACCCTCAAAATTTTAAAATAGCTTCTGAACTGTTTTATAAATTAAGTTCTTTGCCGGAATTGGCTTAAATTTTGTTTGCAATATAATCTAAACATTCATGATATGTAGGAATTTCAATTATAGAAGGTGAAATTTTATTTGGAGTAACCTCTAATGTTGTACAATTTTCTTTTATTGCAAAAACAGGAATTTCTCTTTTTAATGCCTCAAAAACAGGAGTAGATCCCAGTGAATCATAAGGCATTACAAGAAAATCTAAATTTTCTACAGATATTCCTTCAAATTCAGAAATTACAGGAGCATTGTTTAATCCTAGTAAAATACAAGGTAAAAATGTTGGTGTAATATATTCTGATGCAGCTTTTCCGCTTACTAACTCAGGATAAATTTGATAGTCTAAAAATGCCGGAGAATGTGCACAAGGGACTCTTAATTCCTTTGAAATATAGTGTGATAAAATAGCCTCAACTCCTCCAACAGGGTCTGTTCCTTCTCCGTTAGCATAATTAGGATTATCTCCTTCAGGTTCATTGAAAAGGCAAACAAGTGCAATTGCATTACATCCTTTGTTAATTAACTTTTTAGCGGCATTGAGCATCGTTTGAGGATTATTAACAAAACCTGTTGAAATTCCATTTTCTTCCATTTTAAATTCAACACCAACCTCATTCTCAGTAACTTCAAATGCTCGAATATTCACCCCGTACACACACTGAACAGCTTTGAATGTATTAATATGAACATTTAGCACATCTTGTGGAATTGCTTTATCAAAAACAATCCCTATTTTATTATTTTCAGACGGTATTAAATTTATATTGCCTTTAAAAAATTCATCAATAGAAAAACCTTCAACATATAGCATATTTTCTGTAATTCCGGAAAAACAACCGGCATTAACAACATTTGGATTAACTATAATATTTGAAATTTTAGCAAATTGTCTCGCATAGCAGCTTGCATCTCCTGCAAAACCGCCAATTGATGCTCCAACACCGGTTGGAACAATAAAAGCACCTAATTTTTCTCCATTATTTAACATATCAATATATTACACCAAAAAAGCAACCAAATGGCTGCTTTTTTATTTTTATTTTTATTATTTTAATCTTTTTACTGAGAAACTCCACCGTAAGAGAAGTCGTTTTTGATATTTGTTTGTAACAATTTTGTCCAACTTGACTCAAATGTACTGATTTCATTTAATTGAGTTTCCAAATTGTTTTTCTCAACTTCTAACTCTTGTTCCCACGAATTCAAGTTTGCTAATTCAAGTTCATGGTCATTTTGGCATTGTTCTGTAAGAAGTTCATAGGTATCAGGATCATCCTCATAATAATTGTAATAAATTTCATTCATTTTATCATTATATTTAGCTTGGTTTTCAGCTGTTTGTTTTGAAGCACTCAAAGTGTTCATCATATTAGTGGACAACTTATCGTTAATCAATGCTTTTTGTTTTGTGTAAAGTAACAATGTTTCATGAATATTTGATATTGCCATCTCTCTAGTCCTCTTTTTGCTCTCTGTATTTATATAAACAATTTTGAAAATGATGGATTTCAATAAGTGTTTGTTTCGTTACAAAAGTTAATAATCATAAGATGGTAATAATATTTTAGGATAATAAACAAATTAAACAACGAAAATTTATAAGTCTGTATGAATTGACCTAATTTTGTTTGTTATAGATAATTTTGCAAAAAAAATGACGGAGTTGCGATTCAAACCCGTCACGCTTATGAATTATATATGTATTGTCGTTTTTTCTTTCGTCAGAGCTCTCTCTTATATTATTTATATTCCACGAAACTAATTCTTTCTAACTATATGTAACAAAATATTACTAATTCTTTAGAATTAGTTTTTAAATAATCTTACCTTTAGAATTAATTCTAAAATTAGTTGTTAGAGCGCTTTTCTTCTTCTTTTACAAAATTTGCAAGAGCTTCCAGATGTTTGTCTTCAATTGAGTCTATCAATTCTTTTACAGACTTAATTTTATTTAAAGCAAAGCCTGTTTCTGCAAGTAAAACGCAATCGTTACAAAGTCTATAGCCTTCGTATTCTATTGAACCTGCTAGGCATTTGTTTTCACCACAGCAATCACAATCAAAAAATTCATTTGCAATATCCGGATTATCTTCCAGGTCATCAAGTCTCATTTGTTCAACAACTTGTGACATTTCCTCAACGATTTCGTGTTCAGATTTTTTTTGTGTCATATCTTTTTGGGGCGTAGTGAGCGTAGAAACACTTTGTTTTATCGCTCAATCGCTTTATTCCTTTCTATTTTATCATTTCCTTCATTTTGCTCACTGCTTCAGGCAAACCTGTAAAAATAGCACGAGAAATTATGCTGTGTCCGATGTTTAATTCGTGTAAGCCTTCTATTTCGTGCATTCTATGAACATTTTCATAATTTAAACCGTGGCCGGCATTAACTTTTAAGCCAAGATTTTGAGCAAGTTTTGCGGCTTGTTTTAACTTTTGAAATTCTTCTTCTTCCTCTTTATAACCAAAGTTTTCCGCATAAGCTCCTGTATGCATTTCTATAAATTGAGCTCCTGTTTTAGCAGATGCTTTTACTTGTTCTTCATCTGGATCAATAAATAAACTTACAATTATACCTGCATCAAGTAGTGGTTTAATAAATTCTGTTACTTTTTCAATTTGCCCTGCAACATCTAAACCTCCTTCAGTTGTAACTTCTTGTCTTTTTTCCGGAACAAGACAGATTGAATAAGGTTTTACATCCAACGCAATAGCTTGAATATCGTCTGCCATAGCCATTTCGAGGTTCAAACGAGTTTTTAAACTTTCTGTTAACGCATAAACATCTTCGTCTTTAATATGGCGTCTATCTTCTCGCAAATGAGTTGTAATTGATGTTGCTCCATTTTGTTCTGCAATTTCTGCAGCTTTTTCTACACTCGGTTCAACTCCTCCTCTAGCGTTTCTTAGAGTTG
>CAKUQA010000240.1 GCA_934675225.1 uncultured Candidatus Melainabacteria bacterium
GTTTTATATTCATAATCTTTAACTATTTCTTGAACATCTTTAAGAGCCATATTTGAAGGCACACAAACTACATCAGTTCTCATATAGTCTTTTACATATAAACTACTTAAAAACTTAGCTTCTTGAGATTGAACTTGATTTACTATTAATGATGCATAAATCGGTCTGTGATTTAATTTTTCAGCAATCAAATCAGCAATTGCGGCACTCAACATAATTGGTAATATATGAGTATATCCGGCAGTCATTTCAAAAACCATAACAACGGCTGTAATCGGAGTTCTTGCAACAGCAGCCAGAAAAGCTCCCATTCCAATCATCGACATAACAATAACATCAACCTGAATTCCTAAAATATTAAAAATTGATGCAACGATATAGCCTAAAAAAGAACCTAGCATCAACATCGGTAAAAATATTCCACCTGCAGCACCTGAGCCAAAACAAAATGGAGTTACAAAAAACTTTGCAACAAATACTAGCAAAACAACCGATAATGATAATTTATGTTGTAACAACAAATCTACAGACAAGTTTCCAGAGCCTAAAACATAAGGAATAAAAATACCGATTAATCCGACACATAATCCCGCAATAGCCGGTTTTGCCCAATTAGGGATTTTATTCATTTTGTCAAAAAGCTCATTATTTTTATATATTACTTTTGCAAAAGCAACTCCTAAAAATCCTGCAACAATCCCAAGAACAATACATACAGAAATCCCTTCAAAAGATAAATCATGAGTAATATTCGGAATTGTAAAAGAAGGATTGTTTCCTAAAAAATGTCTTGCAACAGAAGAAGCAGTAACAGTTGCAACAAGCACAGGAAAAAGCAAGGAGACAGAAAACTTGTTCACGAGTTCTTCCAGAACAAAAATTGTTCCAGCAATAGGAGCATTAAAAGTAGCTCCAATAGCGGAACCTGCTCCAGCCGCAATTAGTTTACTCTGATTAGTTCCACGCATATTAAACATTTTTCCGACCAAAGCACCGGCACCGGCACCTAATTGAACACTCGGACCTTCTCTACCAAGTGACAAACCTGTTCCAATACCCGCTACACCTGCAATAAATTTAATAAATATAGTTCGAACCCTAGTAATTTTGCCCATCCTAACCATTACCATTTTTACAAAAGGAATTCCGCTACCTTTAGTTTCAGGTGCAAATTTAAAAACTAAAATACCGGAAATAAGTCCGCCCAATGTCGTTATTATTGGAAATATTAAAATCTTGTGGATTAAATCAAATTGAGACACAAAATTTTGGACACATTCAAACAATTTATTTATACTTACTTTAAATAAAACAACAAGAACTCCGGAAATCAAACCAACCAAAAAAGCCTGTAAAATAATTTTACTTCTTGCGATTTCTTGTAAAAAATATCCTGTATTTTTATATAACTTGCGCCCTAATTCCATAAAAAAACTATATAATAAAAATATTTATCCCTCAATCCTATGATTTTATTCAAAAATGTTTGATATTTTGATAAAAAAGTTGTATAATTGACGGGTAACGATATTTTAAAAGAGGATTTATATATGAAATTACACATGCAAATTCTAATCGCATTAGGTCTTGGGATTAAGAGAAATTGGCACATTTTCTTCGGAATCATTCTCGGTATTGCGGTTGGAATATTTTTACACGGACACCAATATCCGCTAGTATCAACAGTTTTAACATTTATTGGACAAGTATTTATCAGATTAATTCAAATGGTAGTAATTCCACTTGTTGTTTCAGCAATCATCATCGGTATTACAAGTATCGGAGATAACAAACAACTTGGAAAATTTGGAACAAAAATGATTGCATATTATGGAATTATAACCGTTGCCGCAGTTGTAATAGGTGCAGCACTTGCTCTTATTTTCCAACCAGGACTTGGTGCAGCACATTATATTACTCAAAATGCAGCCAGTGAAGTTCAAGCTTCTGTTGCAACAGCTATGGCTCAACAGCAGGGAAATATTTTAAATATATTCCTTGGCTTTATTCCAAACAATCCAATGCATTCATTTGCATCCGGCGATATGGTTCCAATTATTGTATTTGTACTTATGTTTGCTGTTGCTCTTGCTAAAGTCGGAGACGTTAACCGTCCGATTGTATCATTCTTTGAATCTGTTTTTGCAGCAACTATGAAAATTACCGATTGGATTATGTATTTTGCAGCTCCTGGTGTTTTCGCATTAACAGCAAGTGCAGTATCAAGCTTTGGTATTGATATTTTCAACAGTATTTCTAAATACTTATTAGTATTATTTATCGGATTTATGCTTCAATTATGCGTTGTATATCCTCTATTCTTGAGATTTTTCTCTAAAGTTAATATCGTTATGTTATATTCCGCAATTGCAGAAGCTATGATGGTTGCGTTCGGAACTGCAAGTTCTTCTGCAACTTTGCCTTTAACTATTGCTTGCTGTGAAAAAAGAGGAATTTCTCATAAAATATCAAGTTTTGTACTTCCTCTCGGCGCAACTTTAAATATGGATGGAACAGCTCTATTACAAACCGTTGCAGTAATATTTTTAGCTCAAGCTTATGGAGTTGCTCTTACTCCATTCTTAATCATTGAAATAGCACTTTTGGCAATTGTTGCTTCTTCAACTTGTGCAGGTATCCCTGGAGCAGGGTTAATTACAATTGCATTAATCCTTAACGGAATGGGATTGAGTCCTGAACAATTAGTTGCAGGATTTGCATTCTTATTTACTATTGAAAGAATCACAGATATGATGAGAACATTAGTAAATGTAACTTCTGATGCTGTTGTTGTTGCTGCTATTGCAGATAACGAAAATGAAATTAATTATGATTTGTTAAACAATCCGGCAGCTTATGAAGATATCGCATAAATAAATAAAACAAAACAATAATAAAAAAAGGATGAGAAATAAAACTCATCCTTTTTTATATTCCTTTTAATATATTATAAAAAATCTTTAAATATTCTCGATTATTTTTTATTAAATCCAACTTTTTATTAATATAAGAAAACATTTCATCCTCTCCAAGTTGCTCTCCAAAAGAAAACAAATCTTGCGCACTAATTCCTAAAGTATTTAAAATATTTTCTAATGTTTGAGAGGTCATAAAAGCATTCCCCGTTTCAATACTGCTCAAAGTATTGGTTGCTATTCCAATTTTT
>CAKUQA010000241.1 GCA_934675225.1 uncultured Candidatus Melainabacteria bacterium
GCAATAATTGTCATTAAGAAGTTTATTAAGCCAATTCCGGCAGTTGCGTAAATTGCATTTGTATTACTGTCAAACCCCGCAATTTTAAAGATTGTTGGAGCATAATAAATTATGGTATTTATACCTGTACAAATTTGAGCAAACATAATTCCTATACCGACTATAAAAGGCATAATCATCCACTTTTTAAATCGGATTTTTTTATTTTCACCAAGTTCAGATTTTAAAGTTTCCTTAATTTCTTCAACTTCTTTTTCTGCATCAGCATCCGGTTCTATTTTTTTGTAAATTTTTCGAGCTTCTTCTTCTCTATTTTTGCTGATTAACCATCTTGGTGTATCGCCCAAAAACGTCATGCCAATTAACAAAATAAGTCCAGGGACAACTCCTGCAAATAACATCCATCTCCAATTATAAATAGCATTTGCAAAAGCTCCGTTGACAATATATGAGAAAAGTATTCCAGCTGTGATTGCCCATTGATATAATGAAACAAGTGTTCCTCTTAATTGTTTTGGAGCAACTTCTGACAAGTATAACGGAACAATGAAGTTTACAATACCAACGGCCAAACCGACAAGAATTCTGGATAAAATCAATATATAAATATTTGGAGCCAATGCGCATAATATAGAGCCAACAATAAAAATAATTGCTGTTGCAATAATTATTTTTTTTCTGCCAAATATATCAGCAAGAATACCATTAGTTGCAGCTCCAATAACCGCTCCAATTAATACGGAACTAACTAAAAAGCCTTGCAAATAATCAGATAAATCCCATGTCTGATTTATAAATAACAAAGCACCTGATATTACACCTGTATCAAAACCTGATAATAAACCTCCCAAAGATGCTACTATTGCTACGAAGTAAAGCCAAAAATAAACAAATCTTTTCATTGATATAACTCCTATACAATATGTTATATAAATTCCCAAAAAGTTTCAAAAATTAACATAAAAATATGTACAAAATTTATAAAAAATGCTAATATATTTTTATTATAAATAAGGAGGGAATTATGAAAAAGTTTTTGGCGGTTTTGTTTATGATGCTTGTAATGCAAACAGTTGTATTTGCAGATGCTGAAACAGATATGCATCAGGCATATATTGCAAAAATTCAAGCCCAAGGAATAAAATATAATACGTTTAATTTTATGGGAGCTTTGGCAGAGGGAAATACTCAACTTGCAGATTTGTTTATTAAATCCGGTATGAGTCCGGATTCTACTTTTATGAAAACACCTGCGATTTATATTGCAATTACGAGTAAACAAAATGATTCGGTAAAGTTTCTTTTAGAAAATGGAGTTGATCCGAATAAAGAATTAGCGGGATTTACTCCTTTGATTATGGCAATAAAAAACAAAGATGCAAAAATTGTTGAAACTTTAATAGCTTATGGTGCTAATGTTAATAAGGAAGCTGCTTATACAAAACCTTTAGCTTATGCAATTCAAAAAAAACAACCAAAAATCGTAGAGCTGTTAATCAATGCAGGAGCAAAGCCGGATAACGAAATTCTTGCAAAAGCTTTAAAATCAAATGATAATTATATAAAAGATGCTGTTTTAAGACGCTATAAGACAATGGATTAATAAAAATGAAAGTCCTTCTTTAACAATTATTTTTTAAGGAAGGATTTTCTGTTTATAACCATACAAATAGAGTATTATTAAGGTTTGTATGTTGACATAAAAAAAATGATATTTTACTATTTGGGGTAGAAAATTCTACTATATATGGAGAGATGTATGAAAATTAATTTAACTAGAAAACAATGGGGAATAATAGTTCTTTTAGTAATTATTGTTCCGATAGTTTATAACAAAGCATCAGGGTATGTAATGGGTATGGTGCAAAAGAAAATGATGAGTATGCCTAAAGAGGTTGAAGTAGATACTCCTCATATCGAATCAATGAATGTTTCTGCAGAATCTACAGGTAGGGTAGAAGCAGAATACTCTGTAGATTTGGTTGCCAGGGTTCCGGGTTTTTTGTTGAAAAAATATTTTAAAGAAGGTGATTTTGTAAAAAAAGGTCAACTGTTGTTTCAAATAGATCCTAGAGAATATCAAATTGAGGTTAATAATTCAAAAGCGAATTTAAATCAGTATGGAGCATTATTGAAAAATTCTCAGCAAGAATTAAATCGTGCAAATGCATTGATAAAGGAAGATTTAATAAGTCGTTCAGATGTTGATTCAAGCTTGGCAACGAGAAATCAAAACAGGGCACAATATGAAGCTGCAAGACAACAATTGGAACTTGCAAGGGTAAACTTAAGTTATACTGCAATAAAATCTCCAATTGATGGAAGAATTGGTAAGGTAAATATTACCGAAGGAAATTATGTCTCTCCAACATCAGGTTCTTTGGTTAATGTGTCTAGTGTAAATCCTGTTTATGTTACTTTTAGTTTGAAAAGTGATGATTTTGTGAAACTTTTGAAGGGTAGTGACAGATTTAAAGATGCTCAGGTAAAAGTTCAATTTGATAATGGTACATATTATGACAAAATTGGAAAAGTAAATTTTGTTGATAACCAAATCGACAAAGATTCCGGTTCAGTAAAAATGCGTGCAACATTCGATAATTCAAAGATGTGGCTTGTTCCCGGAGATTACATGAAAGTTACAATTATTGCGCCTAAACAGGTTAAGTTTATGACAGTTCCTCAATCTTGTACAAAAGGAGATGCTATGAGCGGTTACTATGTTTGGGCTGTGGAAGATAATAAGGCTGTAAGAAAAGATATTGAGGTATCTGATGTTATTAATAATAATTGGGTTGTGAAAAAAGGATTAGATTTGTCTGATGTGATTGTTACATCCGGTATTCAAAATATTAATACAGAAGGTCAGAAACTAAAAGTTGTAACTAAAAAGGATTAATAAATGAAAAAAATATTTGATAAAGATAAACTGTTCTTCTTTATAAGAAAGCCTAGATTTGCTTTAGTAATATCTGTTTGCATTGTAATTTTGGGTATAATTTCAATGATGAGCTTAAAGCAAGAGAGTTATCCTGATGTCACTCCGCCGCAAGTTCAGGTATCTGCATCATACCAAGGTGCAAGTGCTGAAGTTATAGAATCTTCAATTGCGACAGTGTTAGAAAATAAATTGAATGGTGTTGAGGATATGAC
>CAKUQA010000242.1 GCA_934675225.1 uncultured Candidatus Melainabacteria bacterium
GTATCTTGTAAATAATAAAATTCAAATAAATCTTTTGGTTCAACTCCTAATGATGTTGCAAGTCTTTCTATTAAATAATTCAGCTAATTGTGCCTGTGTTAGATTTTTCTTTTTGCGATATTCTTTTATCTTTCGTCCAAACAGATTTTTTATATTCATATAAACCTCACTTTCAATTTTATTAAGGATTCTTGCAATTCAGAATGCGAAATGAGGTAAATAATTGACATTAATTTACTTGATTGATAGAATTTATTACAAGATAGGTAAATTATTGTTTTTTATTTACCTTAAACATAGGTGAAAATGAGTTTAAATACCGTATTAAATACAAAATTTGATATTTATAGAGTTTTGGAAGAACTGTCAAAAACTAATCCTTTGTGTAATAGTGAATTAGAATTCCAATTTTACCTAGCTTGGAAAATAAAAGAATTATACAAAGATATTTATACAATCTGTTTAGAGTATCCATTAAAAAATTATCAAGGGAAAAATAGAAACATAGATTTAGTTCTTGTTTGTAATAATGGGTGCTTAATTCCGATTGAATTAAAGTATAAAACGAGTAAATTTGAATATTTTTTCAACAATATTAATTATAAACTAAAAGACCAAAGTGCGAATGATTTAAGCAAGTATGGGCATTTAAAAGATGTATCACGTATAGAATATTTTAAAGAAACGGAAAAGAATTTTTTAGTAGGATATGTGATTACAATAACAAATCAAGCTAAAACATGGCAAAAGATTTTATCTCCTAAACAGACAGATTTTGAATTTTCATTAGAAAACGGTTCTACGGCGTGCAAAGGTGTTAAATGTTGGCATATATGTAAATCTAACCACAATAAAAATAAATATTTACCTATAACTTTAAAAAATGATTATTTTATAAACTGGCATGATTTTAAAATTTTTGACAAACCAAATGGGGTATTCAAAGTATTAGTTACGGAGGTCAAATAATATGGTACGAGAAATTGAAGTTGAAATTGAAAAATTGTTATCAATAATGCCGTTAAATTGTGTATTTACTACAAAGTGGTTTAAAGATACGTTGCACGTACTATATGGCAGACCTAGGGGAAGTTATATTCCTTCGGATTATTGCGAAAACATTTCAAATAAAGATGTGGAACGAAAGAAATATCACTCTATTTATTTTCAAGCACTTGAAACTGGGAAATATCGTTTTATAGGGATTAGCAAAAAAGAGTAAGTATCTTGTACTTATTTTTCGTTATGTTACAAATATTGCAAAGGTATAAATATTATGAAAAAGATTTTTATTAGTTTATTAATTTGTTCATGTACAGCATTACTCATTTATGCTAACGATATTCCAAATGCAGGTGTAGGTATTGTTTTACAAGATGTAAATAATCAAATATCTGTTCAAAAATTATTACCACATAGTAATATGGGGCTAAATGGTTTGAGACCAGGGGATATAATAACCGAAATCGATGGAGTTTCAACTGAGAATTTATCTTTAAAAGATGTGCAGGCAAAATTTAGAGGCAAAAAAGATAGCTATATTAACGTAAAGATTTTAAGAGAAGAGGAATATGAGAACTTTTGGGGTAAGAAAATGACAAGACTTATTCCAATAGAAATTTCTAATATTCCTAGAAGTTATGAAATAGATAGAGATTTACCCATAAGAGTATTTAAAAACGGTGATGAATATAATATAAAAATGAATTATCAAAATAAAAATTTAAGTTGTAATGTTGTTTATAGGAAAGAAAAATCTCAGTATTTGCGAGTATTAAGCTGTTCTGAAGCCATTAATGAATATAATTATTCCGATTTTAGAACTGATATAAAAATCCCAGTAGAAACTTGGATAAATTTTGATAAGCTCATTTTTAAGAAATACAATGAATATTCATTATGGCATAATAGTCCCAATCCAATTATTACAGGTGGAAAAGAATTACAGCTTGCCAAATTAGCAAATCCAGCACCACCTAAAAATGGAGACCCTTGTGGTTCTCCTACAACTGGAGGAGTAGGTGTTTGGAAGAATGGAAGTTGTTATATTGATATGACAAAAGACATGACAGAACAAGAAAAGGAAGATTATTTTCGTTATAAAAATTTTGAAGAAGATTATGAAAATTATCTAAAATTCAGGAATGGAGTTTACTAAACAACATAAAAATATCTTACAATAATTTTTCGTTATGTGCTAAATAAATCTAAGGAGAAAATAATGCCAGTAATTATAATGCCACCATTTTTATTATTCATATCATTTTTGATAATAGTATTAATTTATATAATTAAATGGGCAATTATGGCTGTTATAGTCATTATTTTATTAGTAGCTTGTTTATTAAAAATTGTATTTCAATTTCTTCAAGAAAAAGCAAAACATAAAAACGAAACTCCAGAACAAAGAGCGGAACGACTTAAAACAGAAGAAATGATTAAGGAATGGCAAAAAAGATATTATTAAAAATTTTAGGTGGGGCGGAAAGAAAAAGAATAAAATAAGATTATTATAAAAATTACTCTTATAAGAGTATAGGAAATAGTAATAGATATAAAATCATTAGTGAATATATTGAGAGTATTATCATGACAATGTTTAAACTCAATTAAGGCTAAAGTTTTTTAAGAGTGTTAGCAGAGAGATTGGTGAGCAACAAATAAAATTTTCTTATTTAACCGATGATTATGTAGAAAATATTGTCAAAAGTAAATTATAGCACTATTCAAAAGAAGATTTTAGGCGCAATCAAATGTACTGTTTGGTGAGAGAAACATAAAAAATTTACAAATCTTCAAGTTTTATTGACGAGAATTTAAAAAATTTGTATCATGGATATGTAGACTGGATTTTGCAGTTTTGTAAAACGCTCCGGCAGTAGAACCAGATGCCACGATTACTAAAACAATGGTTCAATGTTGATACATGATGATGAGAACACATCATCTCTCAACAAGATAATAAACATATAGAGCCAGCACGCCTGATAGTAGGTATAAGGTTGATATTTATGACTAGTCTGCACTTTATCTTGGGAGTTTTAAATAGTCGCAACTTAATCTAAATTGATTAAGTTTTATCACGTTGTAGGGTACACTCTAAACGTGGGAAATTTTGGCGTTTAAAACTCCCTGAATAGACTTGGATTT
>CAKUQA010000243.1 GCA_934675225.1 uncultured Candidatus Melainabacteria bacterium
GATATACACTAAGAGAACCACAAATTGGAGCATACATGGCTGTTTGTTCTCATTTTACTTGTTATAGTGATGTTGCTACTGTTGTTATCCCTACTGGTGTAGGGAAAACCGCAACTATGACTCTTATACCTTTTGGGCTAAAAGCTCATAGGGTTTTGGTAATAGCCCCTAGTAAAACTGTTAGAGGACAAATATTTGAAGAGTTCAACAAACTTAATATTTTTCATGAATTAAATATTTTTACAAAACAAGAAACTCCAAAAGTTTTTGAAGTTAAAAAAAGTATAAATAATGATGAAACTTGGGAAGATCTGAAAAATTATGATGTTATAGTAAGTACACCACACTGCATTAGTTCAAAATATGATTATGTCAAAAATCCAAATGATTCTATTAGAGAAACTCTTTTTGATTTGATAATTATAGATGAAGCACATCATATTCCTGCAGAAACTTGGCAATATATATTAAAACAGTTTAAAAATACAAAGAATATACTTTTTACTGCAACACCATTTAGGCGTGATAAAAAAATTCTACCTGGTACGCAAGTTTATGCTTATCCTTTAAGTAAAGCAATAGAAAATGAGTATTATGAAAAAATTTCTTATTTGCCAATAGAAATAAATCCAAATGAGAATAAAGATGTAGTTTTAGCAAAAAAGGCAAAAGAACAATTTAACATTTTAAAAAGTAAGAATTCAGATATAAAAATGTTGATAAAAGTGGAATCAAAAGAAAATGCAAAATTAATTAAAAAAATATATGATAAAATTGGTTTAAAAGTAAAAATAGTATCTAGTGATAATTCGTATAAAAATAATAAAGAAGTTATATGTGAGCTAAAAACAAATAGGGAATTGGATGGATTAATATGTATTGATATGCTGGGTGAAGGTTTTGATTTTCCTAAAATTAAGTTAGCTGTTTTACATGCTACACCTCAAAGTTTGTTACCATTTATTCAATTTGTTGGTAGAATAGCAAGAAAAATCGGAGAAGAAAAGATCAATGGAGTATTAATAGCAGATAAAAACGATTTTTCGAAAGAAATAGATAAAATTACAGATGATTATAATAAACTTGAACAATTAATACCTAATTTAATTGACTCACTTGTACAAGAGCGGAGAGATAAAAAAATCTATTATGACGAATTTGAAACAGAAACATTAGGTTTCAATGAATCTATAAATTTGGAAAATATTTGTCCAAGTTTCACAGTAAAAATGTATACTATTCAGTCAGAATATTTTTCTTTTGAACGGGATATAAAACTTACAGGGAGTATAAAACTTGAAGAATACAGAAAAAAAGATAATTTAGCAATATTTATTACTTCTAGAGAAATTAAACCCAAATGGACAAAATCAAATTTGTTAAAAAGTAAAGAATATCATTTAAATATTTTTTATTATGATACAGTTAAAAAAATTTTATTACATCATACCACTGATGAAAATGTAGGGAATTGTTTATTGGATTCTCTATGTGAAATTTCAAAATTACATAAAGCGAAAATGAATTATCTTTTTCAATTGATGCAAATCGCCCAAAATGCTGAATATATTAACATAGGCGTGAAAAATCCTTTAAGATTAGTCGGAGGGTCCTATGAAAATTATATGGGTAAAGATGCACAAAATTCTATTAGTATTATTCAAAGCAGTTATCAGTGCTTAGGACATGCTTTTGCCAAATTGGAGTTTTCTAATTCAAATGAATATAGAGGTATAAGTCCATTCAATGCTAAAGTATGGAGTTTTAAAAAGGGTGATATTGAATCTTTTACTGAATGGTGTAAACTTATTACTGATAGTATAAATTTAGATGAAAAAACAAATTTTGAATTGCCCAATTTACCTTTAAAGGCAAATTTATTTCCAATTTCAGAAATACAAGGTAATGAAATACTATGTCTTGTTCTCAATCAAAGTTGTTATAAAGAAAATGTAATACTTAAGACACAGACAAATAATACACAATCAGAATTTAATATTTTAGATATTGATTTTAAACTAGAAAAAAAATCTAATAAAACTATCAAAATAAATATGTTTTATAATGAACAACTTTTGACTTCAGTCTTATACGATTTAAATAATGAAGATACTATTTTTAATAATTTTGGTAATAGTAATAAATTTTATGTTGCTACGAATAATAAAACATACACATTACCAGATTTCTTCAATGAGTATCTTCCAATGATAATGACTGACGAAGGTGAAAGTATAATTGGCTGTTTATGTTTTAAAGTAGGAATAGATAATTCTAAAGAACTACCAATAGATAAAATATTTGAACATATAGATTGTGCTGGAAACAAAATAAATATTAAACAAGAAATACCTTTTAAAGGAGAAACACGTGAAAATAAATCAATTTTTACATATTTAAAAGAAAAATTTGAAAATGAAAGTAATAATGAATATATTATAAAAGATGACGGAAGTGGTGAAATTGCCGATTTTATTGTTATTACGAATAATGAAGTAAAATTTTATCATTGTAAGGCATCAAAAGAGGCTGTTTCCGGATTGAGAATTAAGGAATTTTATGAAGTTATTGGACAAGCAATCAAATCAAGTAAATGGATTCGAAATTCTGACATTTTTAATCAATTAATGAAACGTATAAACTCAAATCCAAAGAAATTGATAAAAGGTGATTTAAATAATTTAAAAAAACTAAAAGCTCATCATTATAATTATAAAATTTATGTAGTTCAACCTGGGTTAGATTATGTTCAGTTTGTAAATAAACAGCCCGCAGATATAAAAAAACTGATAGCTCTTGGTTATGATGTTATAAAATCAAATGGCGAATTTAAAGTTATTTGTAATGGATAAAGTAGTAATAATTACAAAATATGATATAAAATCAAGGTAATAATTTATGGAAATTGAGAAAGATAATAAATTAAGGTTGCAATTTGATATACATACTATTGAACATCTTGGTGTTCAAATGTATAAAACATTGCCCCCTGTTTTGTCTGAACTAATCTCAAATTCATATGATGCAGATGCATCATGTGTAACAATAGTTTTTGAGGATTCTTTAAAACATAAATCTATTATGGTAACAGATGATGGCTGTGGAATGACTTTCGATGAACTAAATGATTCTTTTTTAAAAA
>CAKUQA010000244.1 GCA_934675225.1 uncultured Candidatus Melainabacteria bacterium
TGTAATTCCTCCTCCAAACGTTACGGGGGTTTTACACATGGGACATGCGTTAGATGAAACTTTACAAGATATTTTATTTCGTTACCATAGAATGTCCGGATATGAAACTCTTTGGGTTCCGGGAACTGATCATGCAGGTTTGGCGACTCAAAACGTTGTTGAAAGACAATTGGCTAAAGAAGGTTTAACTCGTTATGATTTGGGTAGAGAAAAATTTGTTGAAAGAACTTGGAAATGGACTAACGAACATAAAAGCGCAATTTTAGACCAATGTAAACGTCTAGGAGCTTCTTTTGACCGTTCTAGAGAACGTTTTACGTTTGATAAAGGGTGTTCAGATGCTGTAAAAGAAGTTTTTGTAAGATTATATGAAAAAGGTCTTATTTACAAAGGCAAATATATTGTAAACTGGTGCCCTCGTTGTAATAGTGCTATTTCTGATGTTGAAACAGAATATGCTACAGAACAGGGTCACATGTGGGAAATTTCTTATCCGTTAAAAGGTGAAAGTGGTGCGATTATTGTTGCAACAACAAGACCTGAAACAATTTTTGGTGATGTTGCAATTGCTGTTCATCCTGATGATCATAAGTATTCTGAATTAGTTGGAAAAACTGTTATTATCCCTCTTTCAGGTCGAGAAATTCCAATTATTGCTGATGAATATGTAGACAAAAACTTTGGTACAGGTGCTGTTAAAATTACTCCTGCACACGACCCTAACGATTTTGAAGTTGGTAAACGTCATAATTTAAAACCAATTTGGGTAATTAATAATGATGGTACAATGAAGGCTTGTGGAGAAGTTCCTCAAGAACTTCACGGACTTGACAGATATGAGGCTAGAGAAAAAATTGTTGGAATGCTTTCTTATAACAACTTTTTATTAAGAACCAGAGAGCATGAACACAATGTTGGTAAGTGTCAACGTTGCGGAACTACAATTGAGCCGTTACTTTCTGAACAATGGTTTGTTAAAATGGAACCTTTGGCTAAAGAAGCTATTGCCGCAGTTAAAGATGGTAGAATTAAATTTGTTCCTGACAGATGGGAAAAGAACTATTTAGGTTGGATGGAAAATATCCGCGATTGGTGTATTTCTCGTCAAATTTGGTGGGGACATCAAATACCTGCATATTATCATAAAGTTACAGGTGAAATGGTTGTAGCGAAAGAAAATCCTGATCCTGAAAATTATGTACAGGATACAGATTGCTTAGATACTTGGTTTTCATCAGGTTTGTGGCCTTTCTCAACAATGGGTTGGCCAAATACTGAAAGTGAAGATTTTAAGAAATTCTATCCTACAACAACTCTTGTAACAGGTTTTGATATTATTTTCTTCTGGGTTGCAAGAATGATTACTATGGGATTGGAATTTACTAAAAAAGCTCCATTTTCAACAGTTTATATTCATGGCTTAATTCGTGATGAAAAAGGTCAAAAAATGTCAAAATCAAAAGGCAATACAATTGATCCGGTTAAAATTATTGATAAATACGGTTGTGATGCGTTGAGATTTACTATGACTTCACTTTGTACTTATGGTGGTCAAGATATCAAAATGAGTGAAGAAAGATTTGAATATGGCAGAAATTTTGCAAATAAAATCTGGAACGCTTCAAGATTTGTATTGATGAATCTTGATGGAGTTGATGATAAGGATATTGATTATTCAAATCTTACAATTGCTGATAAATGGATTTTGGATAAATTAAACAAAACAGCAAAAGAAGTTAATGAAAATATTAAAGAATTCAGAATAGGTGAAGTTGCTCATGTTCTTTATGACTTCTTCTGGAATTCATATTGTGATTGGTATGTTGAAATTGCAAAAATTCAATTGCAGGACAGTGAGTTAAAAGCTAATACTCAAAGAGTTTTGAGGTATGTTCTTGATATGTCTTTAAGAATGTTACATCCGATAATGCCTCATATTACCGAACGCGTATGGCAATTAATTCCAAAAGCTTCTAAACAGTCAGGTGATGAAGAAATGAAATCTGCTATTATTATTTCAAATTTCCCTGTATTTAGAAAAGAATTAGAATTTGCTAAAGAAGCTAAAGAAATGGAATTAGTTTTTGAAACAATTACATCATTGAGAAATGTTCGTCAAAGTTTCAATATTTCTCCATCTATAAAATGTGATATTGAAATAAGAGCAGAAAAAGACGAAAAACCTATTTTTGAAGAAATTGAAGCATATATTAAACGTCTTGCAAGAGTTGAAAATATTTCTTATGTGGATATGAATGCTCCTGTCCCTCCAAAAAGTGCAACAGCAGTTGTTTCTGCTTCAAAAATTATTTTACCTTTGGCGGATTTAATTGATTTGGATGCTGAAATTGCTCGTCAACAGAAAAAATTGGATAAGCTTTTGAACGAAAAGAAATCGCTTTTAGGTAGAATTAATAATCCTAAATTTGTAGCAAATGCTCCAAAAGAATTGATAGAACAAACTAAATCAAGAATTGAAGAAATAGAACTTCAAGAAAAAACTATTTCTGATTTGATTGAATCTTTAAAAGCGTAAATTAATATTTCTTTATATAAAAACGGAACATGTGGCAAATTATTGCATGTTCCGTTTTCAAATAATTAGAAAAGGAGAAAATTATTATGGCAAAAATTACAGCAGTAAAACCATTTAATATTACTGAATATGCAAGACGAAATAAATTTAGTATGTCAAATCCTATTTGTATGAATGATGAATCAAAAGTTTATTTTTTGTCTAAGGCTAACAAACTACAATGTTTTAACATCGGTAAGGATGGACAACTTCTTGGAGCTCAATGTGCCGGCGGACCTATGCACAATTTAGTTGATACAATGGTGGATATTATTAATAAACTAAAGAAAGGTTAACCGATTTTTTCGACTAATGTTAAGGAAATTAACATAAAACTTTACAAATTTTTAAAAATTTGTTACAATGTTCACAAAGTTGACAGATTAGTGTCTTATGACAAATGGAGTAAAAATGACATCAAGTGAGTTAGATTTTGAAGAATTACTGAAAAAGTATGATTACAACTTTCAAAAGGGTGATTTAGTTAAAGGCATCGTATGTGGTTATGACAGCCAAGGGGTGATGGTTGATATTGGAGCAAAAACAATTGCTGTTGTCCCTATG
>CAKUQA010000245.1 GCA_934675225.1 uncultured Candidatus Melainabacteria bacterium
ACCCCAGAGTATCTAATATTATTTCGAATTCTTTTAATGTAATAGAGTTATTTTTCAATTTTTGGGATAAATTTTGAATAGAAAAATTTTTACCCTTGGTAAACAAAATTAAATATACACTTGCCAAATCTTCAAAAATATGCTACACTTATAGTAGGTAATATGTGTGCGAGGATTTTGTATGGCAGGTATTAATTTATTCTATCAATTTTCAAATCCTATAGAGAAACAAAAGGAACAACAAAGAGCTCAAAAAGAAGCTTTGATTAATAAAAATTATAGTGAAATTTATGCCCATGAAGCAGCTCATAAAGCTGCAGGTGGAAATCTTGCCGGTTCTATTGTAATTGAGAAAAACGCAGATGGAATTCCTGTAGGCGGCCATGTTAATATAAAAATGCCTTCTTTAAACCCTGAAAATCCGCAAAAAACTATTGATGATGCCAATACTGTAGTAAGAGCAGCTATGGCACCTTCTGATCCTTCCAGTCAGGATTATAATGTTGCATCTAAGGCTCGTGGGATAAAAATGCAAGCACAGGCATTAAAAAGTAAAGGTGTTGGAAACAAATTAGATTACAATGCTTAATAATCAAAAAGTTCTACCATTTTGGCATCCAAAGCTTTGGCAATTCTTTTGGCTGTAGAAATCGTTGTATCTGTTATACCTCTTTCAATTGCGCTCATGTAACTCGGAGATATATTTGCACGAAAAGCAAGTTCTTCCTGACTGAATTCATTATTCAGTCTAAAGTTATGGATTTTTTGTCCAAATTTTCTGCATAGAACTTTATCAAACTTGTAAATTTTCTTACCCATAAGGAAATTTTAGAAAAAATTTACAAAAAAATTAAACTACTCCATAGTTGAAAATTGTACAAAATAGTGTTATAATAAGATTTACATGCATAAAATATAATACTACTGAATAGTAGATTTATTTAATACCGGAGGATTTATGAAAAGATTTGCGTTCACACTTGCCGAAGTTTTAATTACACTTGGAATTATCGGTGTTGTTGCAGCTATGACCTTACCTGTTTTAATAGAAAATCACCAGAAAAAGGTTATTGCATCAAAACTTGCCAAATTTTATTCAATTATGAGCCAAGCAACATACAGTTGGGCAGAAGATGAAGGTATAAGTCAAGGAGCAACTTATATATTTCCGGAAAATGCTACTCAAAATGGAGAAGGACTCGAAGCTTGGTACAACGACAATCTTGGAAAATATATTAAATCTATAAACCAAAATAGCACGCCTACAGGATTTTTTGTAGCATTAGCCGATGGCTCCGGTTTTAATGCCTATGTAAATTATGACATAATGTTTCTTTTTTATTGTGTAGACGTAAAATATTGTAATATTAAAGCTGATACATCAGAAGGAGGAGGGTTTGATGGCAGACACACTTTCCTTTTTCAATTTACAGACGGGAAATTTTATACTTCAATGAAAGGTTACGAAAATAAAACACGTAATCAAATATTAGATTACTGTAAATACGGAAATGTTGATAATCCGGAAATCAGTTCTATTGGAAGAAGACACGCCTGCACGAGACTCATACAAATTGACGGTTGGCAAATCAGCAAAGATTATCCTTGGCAGCAAATTAAGTTAGAAGAAAACAAATAACCTGTTGCTTTGTTAAACTTTTGTTAACCTAAAAGGTTATATATCCAAAATGTTTATGCTATAATTTTTTCGTATGAGTACACAATTTAGACACTATGCCAAAGAATTATTAAATATAGCGCTGCCAATTATTATGGGAAATCTTGGTTTCATTTTAATTGGAGCTGGAGATGTTTTAATTGCAGGACATCATTCAACAGACACTCTTGCAGCCATTAGTATTGCAACTGCAATAACAAATTGTATCCAAACTTTTGGTATCGGTTTAATATCAAGCGTTTCTCCCTTACTTTCGAATTTTAGAGGCGAGAAAAAATCGGCAAAGAAATATTTTTACCCGACAATCAGATTTGCGATGCTTTTAGCAATAATTGTTATGTTTGCAGTTTTAGCATTTATTCCTGTAATAGATTACTTAAAATTCGACCCCAAACTTGTCCCAATGATAAAACAATATATGTTTGTAACAGCATTTGCAACATTCGGAGCTTATCTCCATGCAGCATTAAAAGAATTTTTACAAGCTTTCGAAGTTGTAATGTTCCCAAACCTTGTAACTGCAATTTCTGTATTTTTAAATATTGCAGTTAACGTTCTTTTAGTATTCGGATGGGGAATTATACCTTCTTTGGGAGCTCTAGGGTTAGCTATTGCAAGTTTTGTCGTAAGGTATTTTATGGGGTTTGCATTGTTAATTTATTGTTTTAAAACAATGAATTTCAACAATTATAAAGACCGCGAATATTACAAGAATTTGATAAAAATAGGGATACCAATTTCTTGTGCAATTTTAGTTGAATTTATTGCTTTTAACAGTATTGCAATAATTATGGGTAGAGTTTCCGGAGTTTATGCCGCTGCACAAAATTTAGTATGCACATTAACTACTATTTCATTTATGGTTCCTCTTGCCATTTCGAACGCAATTGCCGTGAAAGTAGGTTTTGCTAATGGAGCAGGAAACATTAAAGATTTAAAACGTTACTCTTTCGTAGGAATTGTAATGTGCGTTGGTTTTATGTTATGTAGTGCTTTTACATTCGCTTCATTCCCTCATTTTCTTGTTGGACTATTCACGCAGGACAATATATTAGTAAAAATATCTGTTCCAATTTTATATGTCTTAGCTGTATTCCAAGTGTTTGACGGTTTGCAAGTTGCACTTGCCGGCATTTTCAAAGGAATGAAAAGAACCGGAATTGTCTTGCTTTCAAACTTTATAGCTTATTGGTTAATTGCAATTCCTTTAGGTTATACACTTGCGTTTAAATATCATTTGAATATTAGAGGTTTTTGGTTTGGGTTAGTTGCTGCAGCAATAATACTCTGCACAATTATGTTGTCAATGATGTTCAAAAGCATCAAAAAACTTGAAAACTGTTAAATATCGTTTGTTTATGCTAGTATAATAATACGAATTGGAGGAATTATGTATAAAGAAGAAAGAACATTTGTAGCAATTAAACCGGATGGTGTTAAAAGAGGTTTTATT
>CAKUQA010000246.1 GCA_934675225.1 uncultured Candidatus Melainabacteria bacterium
CCCTGTAACAAGTGGCAACGTTATCAAAACAGTTTACGCCTCAACCCTTATCGGAAGATTTTTAGCTTCAGACAGCAAAGACGAATTAAGAGAAACAGCAACAAGAGATTACCTTGGATTTCTAAACTGGTTAGTCTTTGGAGGTTTTGCAGCTAAAGGAATGGCAAATATTTTGGATAAAAATAGAACAAATCTATTTAATATATCAAAAGAGGAAAAAGGCATAAAACACTGGTTAAACGATTTATCACTAAAATCTCACAATGAAATTGCCGCACAAGGGAAAGATTTCGCAAAGAAAAATATGTGGAAACTTAACCTTGCACATATTACAGGCTTGGCATATTCTACATTAGCTCTGGGTATTTTGCTTCCAAAACTTAATATTTTGATAACCAAACATAAACACAAAAAAGATAATTCAATATTAAAAACAGGTAAATTAAACCCTAATATTTCTTTCGAAAAATTTACGAAAAATGCATAAAACACAAACAAAATAACTCGTTCTTAATTATTCACAGCAACCGCCACAACAGGACGAGTTATCAAATTTTTCTTTATTTGCAATACAATGCTCACATTTATCACGCATTTTGCCACTTTGAGAAAAATATTTATAACTTTGAACCCATTTAGTCAAATAATTTAAAACGCTGCGGTCAATAATTTGTAAATAAGTTCTTTGTTGTTTTTATCTTGTTTTTCAATAATTTTTAGGATTTCTTCGTCAATATTTTCAGGAATATTTACTGATGAAAATTTGAAAAAATCTATCAATTCGACATCCAAAACTTTTGCGATTTTTTCTAAAACGTGAAGCGAAGGATAAAATCTTCCAGATTCAATCCCAGAGAGTGAAGACGGTTCTATATCAATCATTTCTGAGAGTTTTTCTTGCGTCAAACCTCTAGATTTTCTAATAACTTTATTAAAATAAGTGTACTGTTGTTAGTTTTATACAAAACTAAGATATGTACACGCACAAGATGGTTTATAACATAGAGTAATAAGAGAGTAGATTACAAAAAGAAAGGTGAAAAGATTATGACAAAACGTTTCGGTTTTACACTTGCAGAAGTGTTAATTACTTTAGGTATTATCGGTGTAGTTGCAGCTATGACAATGCCTACATTGATGAACTCAACTCAAGGCGCACAATACAAAACGGCTTACAAAAAAGCTTTATCAGCTTTATCACAAGCAGTAACTTTGAACGTAGCATTGGATGGTTCAAGTTTTGCAGATGTTGTTGCAGGTACAGCTGGAAAAACAGATAAACCAAGCAATGGAGATTCTGTTGCAAGTATTTTAGGCGCAAGAATGAATGTAGTAAATGTTGCTTCAAGTGCTACAGCCGCTGGTTATACATCGTTCCCAGGGACATTAGGACAAGCAAAATCTTGTAAAGAATCTGGTAAACAGATAGGAGATGAAGGATGTACAGTACAAACAACAACAGACATCTCGCCTGATACTTTTTTATTTTTTAATGATGGAATAATGTTTGCATTTGGTTCTGATGCTGCGGCGTGTACAGATGATAGTACAACTGCAACAGTTAAACATTGTGCAGGTATTATTGATGTAAATGGTGTAAAAGGCCCAAATAAGCTTGTGTCTTGTGATAAAAATACTGGAACAAGTTCTGTAGCTTGTAAAGTAAGTAACCCTACAGATATTTATCCAGTAGTTTTCTATGATCAAACTGTATTGCCAGCTTCTGATCCTGCAAAAGTTGTATTGTACAGCAAATAACGCAACTAATGTCCACCCCTTGTGGGAGGACCGAAATCTATGATTTCGAGGCGGGGTATAATCTCGTTATTAGTTCAAATAGTTCTTCATTTTAACATATTTGTCAAAGAAAGAACTAAAAAAAGATCGAATCTTTTTGTCGGTGGGAGCAATCCCACCGTTTTTTTATGCAAAAGGACTTGAAAAAATGTCAGAGATATGATATAATAAAAGCATAAGGGAAAGACCCCTAGCACCGTTAATACTAGAGGTCTACTTCGTACCTTATGAAGCGAAAACTAAGTAAATTTTTAGAATTGCGGTGCAGATGACTAATAGTTGCACTGCAATTTCTATTATTGACCGAGTATCCACATTCTCACCCCCTTTCCGACCATATTCTTCGTAAATTGTGTGTCGGCGGGTAGAGGAGACATAAAGTAATCCCTAATTGATTTTACTGTAAAAATACCGTAAAATCAATGCTTTTGGATATTTGATTTTGTTTTATTTTGTTCGCATCACTACAACCTAGACAATATTGCGCCATATCTCATTTTATGCTATTTTAAACTTATGAAAAACGAACTTACAGAAAGTCTAGAAAAATATCTGCTTGCGATTTATGAAATCGTAAAAGAAAACCAAGGAGCAAGGGTTCGAGATGTTTCTAATTATCTAAAAATTGGAGGACCAGCAACTTCTGATGCCGTAAAAACTCTTGCAGAACGAGGGTTTATCCACTACGTGCCTTATGGAATTATTACGATTACCCAAAAGGGAAAAACTAGAGCAGAAACTAAAATTGAACGCCACAAAACGATTTCTAACTTTCTTGAAAAAGTTCTATTGGTTGAACCTGAAAAAGTTGATGATAGTGCAAAAAGCATTGAATATTCTATGCCAAAAGATGTTTTGGAAAAGTTTGTAAATTTTCTAACCTTTATGGAAAACTGTTCTTGCAAAGAGCCGAAATGGGTTCAAAGTTATAAATATTTTTCTGAAAGTGGAAAAATGCGTGACAAGTGCAAAATTTGTATTGCAAATAAAGACAAATTTGACAATTCTTCTTGTTGTGGCGGTTGTTGTAAATAAGTTTTTGTTAGCATTATAAAATTAGCACCCTCCTCGCATCCTCACTCATAAGGGAGGGAATTTATAAATTCAATTACTTTTTCATCGCATTAATAATCACATCTCTGGCCCAGATGGCTTGTTGTTTAGTGGTTGGTGGGGTGTTTTTTAATGGGTAAGTGATATTCAATGCTTCGTATTTTGGAATTGCCATGTCGTGGTATGGCAATAGATCAAGGGCTTTTACAGTTTTTAACGTTTTTAGA
>CAKUQA010000247.1 GCA_934675225.1 uncultured Candidatus Melainabacteria bacterium
ACCAAGAACCTGTTCTTGAATACAAACAAGGGAAAATGGCGATTTCTGCAGTTCCCGGAGCCGGGAAAACAACTATTCTACTTGCATTAATAATCAAACTTTTAGATATGGGAATTTCGCCGGAAAATATTTTCGTTATGACATATATGGAATCTGCAGCAAGAAATTTCCGTGACAGAATTAAAACTATAAGACAAAACTCGGCTCAACTTCCAAATATTAGCACAATTCACGGGCTTGCTCTTAGAATTCTTAAAGAAAATGGAAATTATGAAAGACTCGGACTTTCTTCTGATTTTGAAATTTGTGATGATAGCCAGCGTTCAAGAATTGTTAGAGAAATTTCAACTAAACTAAAACTTAAGAAAAATGAAACAGAAGACTTTGATAGAGGAATTTCTGTATTCAAAATCGGAGATGGAGAATTTGATTCACCGATTATGTCCTCAGATTCAAAGTTAGAGAAATTTAAAACATTTTTTGAACAATACCAGACGACATTAAAAGAAAATAATTTAATAGATTATGATGACATGCTAATTTCTTCTGTGAAATTGTTAGAAGAAAATGAAGATATCAGAAAATATTATCAAAATATTTGCCAATATATAATAGAGGACGAAGCTCAAGATTCTTCTTCTATCCAACAGAGATTAATAAATCTCTTAAGCGCCAAATATGGAAACCTAATAAGATGTGGAGATATTAACCAAGCAATTACAACAACTTTTTCAAATGCAGATGTTGATGGATTTAGACAATTTATACAAAATAGTAACAATGTTAGTATGAATTGCTCTCAAAGATGTACAAAAGATGTTTGGACACTTGCAAATAATTTAATCAAATGGGCAGCAACAAAAAACGAAACCCAAAGAGCATTTTTTGAAATATTTATGCAACCTGTAGAAGGCAGAAATCCTGTTTCTGAAAACGCAATTCACTCCAATATCTTTGAAAAACCGTTAGAAGAACGTAATTATATTCTTAAAGAAATCAAGCAAGCTTTAAAAAAAGAACCAAAATGCACAATCGGAATACTTTTAAGAAGTAATTTCCAAGTTGCTCAATGGATTAATTTTGTTAATAATAGCGGATTAAAAAGCATTACAAGGAGTGAATGTTTAGAACAAAAATCAATTTTTAGAACTATTTATGCAATCATGCAAATAATTTTAAACCCATTTGACAACAACATAATAGCCAATAATTATGAAATTTTGGCAGAAATGGGATTTTACAAACCTCGCCTCGGGCTTGAAATCAGAAAATACGAAAACCCTTTTATTCAAATAGATTGCGATAATATTGAAAATATACACCTTGCTCAATTTTATTGGGATTTAAATTATTGGAATTCTTTTCCGCATCTTGCTCCGGAAGAACTTGCTATAAAAATCGGGCTACATTATTTTTCTTCTGAAATAGAAAAATCAAATGTTTATTTAATATCAACACTTATCAAACGTTTAAGTATGAATTACAAAGATTTTTCAACACTGTTAGAACGTTTAGGTGAACTTGCTAAAAAACCTTCATTAAGCGGTTTTAAATTTTTCTCTGAGGAGGATGAAAGCAACAAAGAATTTTTTGCAGGAAAAGTTCAAGTTATGACTTTACATAAATCTAAAGGAGACGAATTTGATTATGTATTTATACCTGAATTATCCGAAAAATCACTTACTTTCGATTTTGACCAAATAAAACTAAAAAATGCAAGTTTTATGGAAAACTTAAAACGACTTAATCCAAAATATAAACCAAAAACCGAATTCGACATGAAACAAGAGCTCGTTTCTGAAAATTTAAGACTATTATACGTTGCAATAACTCGAGCAAAAAAACATTTATATTTTTCAACAAGCAGAAAAATCAAATCTTTTGAAAAAATAATAGATCAAGAACCAAATCTTATTTTCTCAGAACTTTTGACAAATACGGAGGAATTTAATGGCTAACTATTCACCAAACATGTTAAAGACATTTAAAAGTTGTCCTCTTAAATACAAATTCAAATATATAGACAGAATTTCTTTACCACAAAAGTCTAGTTTTTTTGAAAAAGGGAAAAAAGTTCACGCTCTGGCAAATTATTACCTTAAAGGTTTTGATATTTCAAAATTTGAACCAACACTTAATGAAAACGAAAAAAATGCTTGGAATATTCTAAAAAACAACGAGTTTTTCAACAAAAAATATGTAAATTCCGAATACAATCTATCTTGTAAAATTGGAGATTTTTGGATTGGAGGAAGATTAGACGCAATCGTTAAAGAGAATTTCAACGAAATAAAAAATCAAGATAATCAAGAAATTTATTACATTCTTGATTACAAAACCGGTTCTATCCCAAAAAATCCTGAATATGATTACCAAACAATGGTATACTTGCTTTGTCTGTCTAGTGCACCTTTTATAACTCCAGAAGATAAGATAAAATTTGTTTATATTGATTTAAAAAATAATCAAAATTGCATAATTGATTTCACGCAAGAACGTAAAATTGAATACCATAATGCAATTACTGAAATATGTTCAAATATTGAAAATGCTCAATTCCCAGAAGAAATTGAGCATAAAAAAATGTGCGAATTTTGTGAATACAAAAAGATTTGTATATAGGTTACAACCTATGCGGATAATCTTTATTAAACTCCCAATTGTCATATTCTAACAATCCACTACAGAACATACCGTCTTGTTTACAACGTTCAAGTCTTTGAGCTCTGGTATTATTATTGTAATAATAAGAACACCAATGTTTTCCATCACACCAGCCATAAGTGTTTTCACCGCATAAAAGGAATTTAAACTTATCTCTCCCAAATTCATTTGGGGCTTTATCTCCATTTACATCATAAGAAATATCAACACAATTCCCTTTTGTTAAATAAAAATAAGAACCATCATTCAAATAAACAATTAATTGATTAGAGGAACTATCTTTTACATATTTCGTATCTGAATATTTAATATATGGAGCAAAATATCGAGAAAAGAATTCATCCAATGCACTAGTGAAAGTTCCTCCTGCAGAAATTCCCCAATCTTCAATATCACCATTATCC
>CAKUQA010000248.1 GCA_934675225.1 uncultured Candidatus Melainabacteria bacterium
GGGTCAATTCTGAGTATTAAATTTTCAAGGTACAGTGTAATCAAGACCAGTTCTACTTACTCATTGCCACTGCTGTTGGTGGGTCAATTTTCCTCGTTAAAACTGGGTCAGTTTTAAGTATAAATCAACAATCATTTTTCTATTTCACTTTTTAAGACTCTTTAAATTCATTCTACAAAAAAACGGCTATTATCTTCAGACTTATAAAGATAATAATATAACATATCATTCAGTTTTTTTCCTATTTTTTGATAATTAGGTGCATTAGATTTTTCTCTAAGCTTCGTAATAAATATATTTTTATCATAGCTATCCATATTTTTCTCACCAAACCCCCAAAAATGTTCTTCTCTTAAAGCATACAAATTTTCAGGTTCTGTTAAACATTTTATAGTTTTTTGAAATTTTTCCGGAACCTTCATCTCTTTGAAGAATTCCTCTAATTTTTCATTTGTAATGCAAATTTCTGCAGTATTTATCTTTAAGTGTGGTTTTATAGTTGCAATACCTTCAGCCGACAATTCTTTCTCACTTATAAACATCCTATGGTACGTTGCATCTCGTGTTCCCCCTGCTGATGGTGTTAGTACCGCAGCCATTTTACATGACAGTCTTTCTTTATTTGACGAAAGTCCATCAAAAATCAAGAAACTTACTTCCCCATATGTTTCATTCATTAAATAGCAATAGCAACAACCATATTCTGTTGATAAAAATAATTTGCCTATATATTCTTTTGTTTCATTTTCTTTTCCATACACATGAATAGTAAATTTAGCAATACATTCTCGTGTATGTTCATCTAACTGAAATTCTAATACACCATACAATAAGTTATTTTTGGTCTCTTTAGATATTGTGGGATAAAAATAACAATGATATTTTCCTAGATATTTTTCAAATTCGTTTTCTCGTTCACAAAATATAATTTTTCCATTCTTTTCACGCTTAGGAGATTCCAAAATTTTATTTTTTTCTAAATTTTCCCATACTACTTTTTGAACATCTACCTCTAAGGCTTCACATACAGTCAATAGCAACATTAATGGAATTGTTTTAAGATTACCATTAACAAGTCTTGACAGATGCGACTGTGATATCTCATACCCTCGTCTTTCTCTGATTTTTTTTCTCAAATCCCCCTGTGATACACCTTTCTCATTCATACAATACTTAATATTGTGCGAAACTCGTTTAATTATATCCTCTTTTTCATCACATTCCATAATATTCCCTCCACACACGCATTACACATGCATCACTTTTCTACAATCAATATTACTTTTTCTTTGTTTTTATGTATATTTTATCACATTTCTTATGATTGTGGAATAGGCAGTAATAATGTATCATATATTAGGATTAACTTTCGACACAATTGGAGGAATTTCTTTATGGAAGAAGTTTTTAAGACAATTCACGACATAAATTTTAAAGAAGATTTCTATTTATATCATTATACAAGTTTTGAAACGGTACTTAAGATACTATTTAATAATAATTTAAGATTCAATAACCTTTATAATTTGAATGATACAACTGAATATAAACCTAAAATTGTCTTTTCGAAAGAAGTGACGGAAAAAGAACAGATATGTGCACGTTGCCAATCTATAAACAGGCATATCAAAGTCTGTTGTTTCACACAAGATAATATAAAAATAAAGCATTTTCCTAAGTCTAACAATATGTACTTTACTGACCGTACAGGTCGCGGTTTTGCCTTACCTCGTATGTGGGCACAGTACGCAGCCAATAACAAAGGTATCTGTCTCATATTTAATAAATCTCTATTACTTACAGAAATAGATAACTCCTTCCAAATTATTAAGGCGGATTCAATTACATATGTAGAAAGATACAAATGTTTTAAATTTACCCCCAAAGCTATTTCTGATTTTAAAAATCAAGTATTATCCAGAAGCACAGATGATAGTATTGCAGCCTCAAAATTTTTTTCAACTTATCCTGATTATATTGTTCAGAACTATTTTACCAAATTGTCCGACTGGCGAGATGAGCATGAATACCGCATCGCTCTATTTTCATCTGATGGTGAAAATCTAACCCTACACAATTTGGATCACTATCTTGAAGGTATCATCATCGGTGAAAATATTGATCCTACCGATGAAGCAATATTAAAAAAATTATTAAAAAAGTCCACTCCTATGATGAAAATTAAATTTCAGAATAGAGAAATAACCTTAACAAATTGAAGGAGTTTATGTATCATGTCCACTAATCGCAAAAATATTGTTGGTAAAGCACCATTAGCTAATTTTACTCGTAATATCAAATATAGATCAATCATTGTAGACAGAACAAGTTATGCCTATTTCTGTCCTCAATTCGCTACAATAATGAACGAAGTAAATAAAACAATCCAGGAATTATCGCTTTTAGTTGAAACACGTCACATTCCTTTTGTTGTTTGCACTCCTACAACAAATGATTCTATTGCATTTAGTAATTCCAGAATTGTTCTTATTCCTATTGATAGCGATGTCGAAACCTACTGTACAGTTAAGGATCGTCGTGATATTTCCCACTGGGTAGAGTTTCAACTTTCAGCTGCATATGAGCAAATTACATTCAGCAACTCATCTTGTGATGCTAAATTCGTAATTGACAAAAGTGCATTAATCCCAGCTACAACCGATCTTTTTTTAGACTTAGCTATGTTTAACTCTTATTCTTTTTTACAGAATATGTCCACTGATGAAAAAAGAGCTTTTAGCAAGCAAAAGTTTGATTATTTTAAAAAGAAAAATCTTCCTTGTTATTATGAATATGATAACAAGGATACTTTACTCTATTATTCTTTAGCTTTTTCTGCACGAAAAGGCCCCAAAAAATTTGACATGAATATGTATATAGCATTATGGGATGATTTTTTACAAACATATTATCCTAATCAAACCCACAAAGAGCTTTCTTTAGCATTACAGTTAAAACAACATATAGACTTTGGACAGCTTCCTTTCCAAAAAATACTTGACGAATTAGCCCTTTTACCTAAAGG
>CAKUQA010000249.1 GCA_934675225.1 uncultured Candidatus Melainabacteria bacterium
GCTTTTAGACATTCAAAAACAACAACAAATATATGCATCTAAAGCTATTGAAGAAATTTCACAAATTATAGAAAAACAAGGTTATCCGATAATAAAAAATTCAATTTTAACCGGTATTCCGGTACAAGAAATCATCAACTACGCAAAAACAAATGACATTGACTTAATAATCTTAGGGTCAAGAAATAAATCAAAAATGGATAGATTTTTGATGGGTTCTGTAAGTAAAAGAGTACTTGAAAATGTAACCAGCGATATTTGGTTAGTCAGATGCGAAAGTTAAAATCTTGACCAAAAATTTAAAAAGTGTCATAATTGGTCTATG
Organism: uncultured Candidatus Melainabacteria bacterium; assembly: GCA_934675225.1. Taxonomy (GTDB): domain Bacteria; phylum Cyanobacteriota; class Vampirovibrionia; order Gastranaerophilales; family Gastranaerophilaceae; genus Stercorousia. Next base: position 326 of record CAKUQA010000249.1, read on the forward strand.
TTTAAATATTATAGCAAATATGCACCATATTTATTCTTGTTACCGGCTGCAATAGTGCTTGTGATATTTTTCTTTATACCGTTTTTTCAAACATTTTTACTAAGTTTTTTAGACTATTCAAACAGCATATATACACCTAATTTTGTAGGATTTGAAAACTATATAAAATTATTCCATAACCCTATTTTCTATAAAGTTTTATGGAATACTTTTATATACCTTTTTGTTGCTGTACCAATTTTGGCAATATTTCCTCTATTTTTGGCAGTACTTATTAATCAAAAAATTAGAGGTGTAACACTATACAAAATATTAATTTATCTACCCGTAATTGTTTCAATTGTTGTTGCAGCAATTGCATTCAAATGGCTTTATGCAGACCAAGGGATTTTAAATTATGTAGTAACATTTCTAGGTTTCAAGTCAATTGGATGGTTAACAGATCCGAATTATGCTTTATATTCCGTTATAATAGTTACAATTTGGAAAGGTATCGGATACTATATGATAATTTATTTGGCAGCTTTAATGAGTGTTCCAAATGAATTATACGAAGCTTGTGATATAGATGGAGCTAGTTTTTTAACTAAACATCTGACCGTAACTATTCCACATATAATGCCAACAATTGCGCTTGTAACAACAATAAGCGCGATATCTGCGATGAAAGTTTTTGCAGAAATATATGTTATGACTAAAGGTGGCCCGCTTAATTCCAGCAAAACAATAGTTTATTATATATATGAAAGAGCTTTTGAAAATCTGGATTTAGGATTTGCATCTGCGATGGCAGTCGTTCTGCTAGTAATAGTAATGATATTTTCTTTAATAAACATTTTTTGTTTTGAAAGGAAAAAGTATGAAATTTAATCTAACATTCAAAAAATCAAATAAACACTGCGCAAGAATAAAAAATTCAATAGTTTCTCACGCGATATTAATCTTAGTCTCATTAATTTCAATATTTCCATTTATTTGGTTAATATCAACATCTTTAAAGGGAAACAGTGAGAATATTTTTGCCTACCCTCCACAAATTATTCCTCAAGATTTTACTTGGGCAAACTACATTGGGGTATGGGATAAAGTTGATTTTATAGGATACTTTATTAACAGCATGATAGTTGCATGCGGAACTGTTATTCTAAACCTTATATTATCTGCCATGGCTGGTTATCCGCTTGCGAGGATGGAATTTAAAGGCAAAAAAATTACATTTTTTGCAATTTTAGCAACAATAATGATTCCATTTCAAGCAATTATGCTACCAGTGTATCTTATTACATTAAAATTGCATTTAACTGATAATGTAAACAATTTTGCAGGATTTATGGGACTAATTATGCCATTTGCGGTTAGTGCATTTGGAATATTTTTAATGCGCCAAGCTTTTTTAGGAATTCCCAAAGAAATGGAAGAAGCTGCCATTGTTGATGGATGTAATGTTTTCCAATTATTTTGGAAAGTACTTATGCCAATGGTAAAACCTTCTTTAGCAGTTCTTGCTATTTTTACATTTATCGGTTCTTGGGGAGAATTTTTATGGCCAAGTATTGTATTAACCAAAGAGAGCATGTTCACACTCCCTGTAGGAGTAAACAATTTACAAGGAATGTTTTCTTCTAACTGGAGATTTATTGCAGCCGGATCAATTCTTTCTACTATTCCGATTTTAATATTTTTCTTGGCTATGCAAAGATATTTCATTTCCGGAGAAAACGAAGGAGCTGTAAAAGGGTAAAACTTACTCACCCCCAGGGACGTGAACATTATAGCGAACATCATCATATTCAGTCTCTGCATCATCAATATCTTCTTCAAATATTTTTTTAGCGCCACAAACTTTCAAATTTTTCAAAATTGCGCTATCCAATTCATCCGTTAAAACTATTTTACCATTAACGTAAGTTACGCTGGAAGGCTCTGTTGGTTTGTCATTTTTATCAATTTTTTCTACCAAGTCACTGTTAGAATTCGCCAAAATAGTTTTTGTAACATCATTCATAACATCAAATACATATCGTTGTCTAGCAGCAATATTATGACTTCCTGAATTGGTTATAAAAGTAGTAGCTTTTTCTAATTCATCAAGAGACTCTTTATAATATTTCAGATGTCTTAAAAGAACTGCTAAATTATAATGAGCTTCATAATTCATTGGATTTTTAATAGCTCCATCGGCATGTATACCTGATTCATGCACAAAGGTATTTTCTCCTACTATAGCCTTCCATTTTGGTAGGAATCGACCTGAAGCCCTAGATACATACTCTGATACTTCTTTAAATTTTCTAGTATCAATATCTGTCTTATAACCATAAACATAAATTAGAGCCATTAATACTTCCTCTAAAGCGGCATTACCAGCTCTTTCACCAAGACCATTTACTGTTACGCCAACATGATTTGCACCACCCATAACACCTGCTATAGCAACTGGTTTTTCTCCATCAGTTATAACAAGCATATCTTTATCTAAAGTTCTTTCAACTTCATCTAATGTAGTGAATTTTTCTCCTTCTTGTGCATTTCTTACAACTATTTTTCCTGTTGTAAGTTCATTTAAATCAAATGCATGTAGTGGTTGACCTTGTTCTAACATTACAAAATTTGTTATATCAACTATGTTATTTATTGGTCTAACACCAGCTTCCATAAGTCTTCTTTGCATCCAGTATGGTGA